>JBMFXL010000075.1:0-7079 GCA_049964275.1 Acidimicrobiales bacterium
CTTTCGCAAGTTTCGCCCTTGCTACACGGATGTCCATCATTAGTGGGGAACCTCAGCGATCGCTCGCCGACGATACTCCGGTGGAGAGGAACGAGCCATTTGGTAAGCCTTTCATCATGGCCCAGTCTCAACAACTAAATGGATAACAAAACCTAGGTCAGGTCAGAGTCTCCACGAATGCTGGACCGATTCACGGCTGCTAAAGCTCGACGCAGAGAATGTAGCGGTGCCATCTTCCAAATAAGACCGCAGCGACCTGACCGTTACATCTGCAAGCCTCCAACGGCCCCGCTACCACCGGTCCACGTCGTCAACAACTCAACCGGTGGGCAAAGCCGTAGCACTAGTATGCCCTGCCAGAGCGACCTCTCTGCCACCTCAGGCAAGAACGACCCGCGCGCTCAGCTCATCAATCTTCAGCAAGCATCAAGCGGAGCTTTGCAAGTTCCTCATGGTTTACGCTCCACCAAACCCACCGACTTCTCTTCTCCCCCACAATCAGCCCCGCTTCGGAAAGGATCTTCGTGTGATGAGACACGGTTGATTGACTCTTCGCAAGGGGCGTTTCGAGCGCGCACGAGCACACTTCAGAGCTCGAGGCAACGATCGAGAAGAGGCGGAGCCGGACCGGGTCGGACAGCGCGGCGAAGACCTTCGCCAAACCAACTGCGTCACCTTCCGAAAGTGGAGCCTCGGTCAGGGGAGTGTCGCAGATCAGATCTTCTTCAGCATGCGTCGCTGAGTTATGCGACGAAGCGGAGACCCGCATTGCACTCCTCCCACTATTCACATCGATGTTAATCGATGTTCATCGGTGTTTGGATATGCTGTCTTCATATCGATATTCATCAATCTCACCGAAAGGTCGAACCGGTGCATCGCGTCCCCCATTCGCCTGGTCCCTCACTGGAGTACCGAGGTGGCATCTACACATTCGATCGCGGCGGTGCACAGGACATGAACTGGGAGGTCTCATGAAGACCAGCTCCCTATGGCGAAAGGTCACTGCAGAGTTTCTCGGGAGTGCACTCCTTTCGATGATCGTCATCGGTTCTGGAATCGCCGCACAACAACTGAGCCCACACGATGTGGGTCTCGAGCTCCTCGAAAATGCTGCTGCGACCGCTGCGGGGCTCTACGCCATCATCTTGATGTTCGGACCGGTATCGGGTGCCCACTTCAATCCCGTGGTCTCCCTCGTAGATTGGGTGCTGAGAGGAATGTCCTGGTTAGATGCGCTTCTCTACGTCCCTGCACAGATCGCAGGATGCATCAGCGGGGCAGTCGTAGCGAACGCGATGTTCGCACACGCCGCCATTGAGATCTCGTCGAAGACCCGAGCAACGGGGCCTCACGATCTCGCAGAAGTCATCGCTACGCTCGGTCTCATCCTCGTGATCTTCGCTCTCGCACGATCAGATCGCTCGGCAAGCACCCCTGCCGCGGTTGCGGCGTACATCGGCGCTGCATACTTCTTTACCAGCTCAACGAGCTTTCCGAACCCAGCGATCACAATTGGACGTATGTTCACCTCGAGCTTCGCAGGTATCGCGCCCGCGTCGGCCCCAAGCTTTATTGGCGCCCAAATCCTCGGAGGCGCACTCGCGCTCGTCGTCATCCGAACACTCTTTAGGTCTCTCTCCCCCTTGCAAGCGAGCGAGGTGCTCCTTGCACATGACGAGGTTCCATCACCCGCCACCAACGTCGCAGTCACCAGTCAAGTGTCCGAGGAAGTTGGCTTTCCTCATCCAAGGTCCGAACAATAGACCCACCCACCACCCCGGTGGCCAATCCAAGGAGTACTCCATGCATATTGTTGCCATAGGCGGTAGTGACGCCGGAATAAGCGCTGCACTGAGGGCAAGGGAGCTCGATCCCCACGTTGATGTGAGCGTGGTCGTAGCCGACGAGTTCCCCAACTTCTCGATCTGTGGCATCCCCTACTACCTCTCGGGTGAGATTCCGCGCTGGCAGAATCTCGCTCATCGGAGTATCCAAGAGCTCATGGACACCGGGATGGCACTTCGACTGGAAACGCTGGTGACCGAGATCGACAGCGGCTCGCACACGCTCACCCTTGCAACCAAGAGCGGAGGCAGCGAGCAGCTCAACTACGACGCCTTGGTCATAGGCACCGGAGCGGTACCCGTCCTACCACCGATCGATGGCCTTCGCGGACCAGGCGCACTCGGCCCTGTTGACGGCGTCCACCTGCTTCACTCAATGGGTGACGCACTCGCGATCATGTCCACGCTCGAACAGAATGCGCCTCAGCGTGCCGTGATCGTCGGCGCAGGATACATCGGTATTGAGATGGCCGAGGCGCTGACCTCCCGTGGCCTAGAAGTCACACAGGTCGAACAGGTCCCCGAGGTCTTCCCCACGATCGATCCCGTCCTCGGTGTATTGGTGCACCAAGAGCTCGAGGCCCGCGGCGTCGAGGTGCGATGCGCCACAGTGGTCACTGCGATCACCGCCGCGCCACGCGAATCGTCTGCGCGCCTCCACGTGCACGCACGGAGCGAAGATGGTGCCGTCGAGATACCCGCGGACATCGTGATCATCGTGGTAGGGGTGCGCCCCGACTCCGAGCTTGCGGCTCGCGCAGGGGTGAGTACGAACGAGCGCGGAGCAATCGTGGTCGACGAGTACATGCGCACCAACCTCCCCGACGTCTTCGCGGCGGGCGACTGTGTCACCACCTACCATCGGCTCCTCGGAAATACCTATCTTCCGCTTGGGACCACTGCACACAAGCAAGGACGAATTGCCGGTGAGAACGCCCTTGGGGGCTCCCGCGCATTTGCAGGGATCCTCGGCACGCAGGTCGTCAAGGTCTTTGACAAGGTGATTGCTCGCACCGGCATCCGAGAGAAGGAGGCTCGAGACCTCGGATACGATCAGCTCACCATCGACCAGGAGGCCGACGACCACAAGGCGTACTATCCCGGCAGCCACCGAATCGCCATGCGATTCACCGCTGACCGCGCCACCCGCACACTGCTCGGGGTGCAGATGTTCGGGCATAAGGACACGGCAATCGCCAAACGAATCGACATTGCAGCCACGGCCATCTTCCATCGGATGACGGTCGATGAGCTGAGTGACCTCGACCTCTCCTATACGCCACCGCTTGGCAGCCCCTGGGACGCCGTACAGATGGGGGCACAGGCATGGGAGCGCAGCGCTCGGGGAGCCCGACTTGGGATAGGTAGTGACTTGGGGTAGGTGGTCACCTTCGCTGGGCTCGGCCAGAATCCGTTGACCACTTCGCGCTCGTGTGATCGACATCCCCGCAGGGAGCGACCGAAGCTCACCCTGCACCAAAAGAGGGAGGGCTCGGTGAAGCAGTCGATCACCTTCGTCACGTTGGCCACCAAGGACTTCGACACACAGCTTTCTTTCTACCGAGAGGTACTGCACTGGAACCCGTTCAACGTGATCGATCACACCATTGCGTTCTTCAACGTTGGTTCGTTCGTGTTTTCGCTCTGTGCCTATGAGGAACTTCGCAACGATGTCGGGAGAGAGCTCGCCACTACGCCCTTTCTGGGAGTAACGCTCGCGCTCAACCTGCCGAGCGAGGACAAGGTGCGCGATCTCTTCGCGCAACTCACACAGGCTGGAGTAGAGGTGGTAAAGCCACCCGAGAGGGCCTCTTGAGGAGAGCTCAGCGGATACTTCGCAGATCCAGAGGGGCACCTCTGGGAGGTTGCCTACAATCCGCAGTTCGAACACGACGCGGAGGGCACGATGATGATTCCAAGCGCGGAAGGAAGCGAGATCGCCGGCTGAGGTCGCCCAATCGCGCACGAGTTCCCGCTACTCACGGAAGATTCGAGGAGTGATGCGTCTCACTCTGCCCAAGCGAGTCCACTCACATGCTCTGGGGCTCCACGGGGAACCAGTGGGATCGGCACACGGACACTCGTGTGTCCGGGCCGCTCGTCAGGCTGCGCACCTGCGTACACACGAGACACGGACAGCCCACAATCGAGGAGAATGTAAGCGTGATTTCATTCGAACCACCGGTTGACCGCACGCGACCTCGCGAACGCGACCTGCCCGAGGAGGTCTTCCACGCGATCTACGGCCTCGTGCCACGACTGACCGTCGAAGTGCTTCTCGTCTCCGATGGGGGTGTCCTGCTCACGAAACGTCGGTCTGGCCCCTGTAAGGGTCTCTGGCACATTCCTGGTGGTACCGTCAGATACGGAGAATCACTTGCAGACGCCGCAGCGCGCATAGGCCTTAGGGAACTCGGACTCGTACTGACGACTCACGAGATGATCGGTGTCATCGAGTATCCAAGCCACCTCGCCGCCGGCATCGACTGGCCGGTCGGGGTGGTTATTCCCGCGGTGAGCAACGGGCGACTCAACTCCGACGATGCCAGGTGGTTCGATGTACTCCCGAGAGAAATGCACGAGGAGCAGCGTTCATTTCTCGAAGCGATCGACCTACGCACGCTTCCCCACTCAAGTCGCTGACACACACCTTTACCGTGCTCCTCGTCTGCGCAGGCGGCCCCACAGTACCGCGCAGACCACCAACCGCGCGGTGTGAGGGCAGATCCGCAACGTGTTTCAACCGGCGTAGCGAAGAATCGCCCGCACCTACCGTCGTGTGGCCCGGGAGCTGCCTCGTGCAGCCCAAGACTCAGTGGTCCCTTGCCAGATCCTCGACAAGAAGAACGAGCTTGCCCCGGGGATGTCCCTCCATACTCATACGTAGGGCCTGCGCTACTTCACCGAGTGGAAACCGTCGAGTGATCTCCATCGTTAGCTGTCCATTGCCGGCGAGCTCGAGCACCGCTCCAAGCTCGTCAACCCGGTGAGCAATGGGTCCGATACCGAGCGCCGATGTACGTTCGTTGGCCACTGCGGTCACCACGCGACCGGTGCTCCTCATCACGGTCCTCACAAGCTCCCACTCCGCAGCGTCGCCGACAAGGTCAACCACCGCGGTGACAGATACCTCCGCACCTATCGCGGTGAGCGAGGCTTCCCCATGCGCAAGAGGAATCGCTCCAAGTCCTTGCAGTCGGTCATGGTTCGCGGGCGAAGCCGTCGCAATCACCTTCGTCCCAAGGTTGCGAGCGATCTGTATGAGCGCGCTCCCCACGCCACCACTTCCTCCAAGGATCAGCAAGGTGTCTAAGGACGAGAGCCCGAGCTGCATCGCAGCGGCGTACGCAGTCCCGCCCGCTACCGGCAACACCGCAGCCTGTTCGAATGAGATTGACACCGGCTTATGGAGAAGTCGTTGCGCATCGACGTTCATTGCAGAGCGGTATGCCTTAGAGCCTGAGTAGACGACCTCGTCGCCTGATTCGAAGCCTTCGACGCCTGGACCGACGGAGTACACCACCCCAGATGACTCGCTGCCAGGAGTGTGTGGGAACGACACGCGCATCGAGGTGCCAAGTGCCCCAGAGAACACCTTCCAGTCGTAGGGGTTGACCCCAATGACCCGGTTGTACACCTGCACCTGACCCGGACCCGGATCCCCTAGAGGTTCGCTGATCACTGAGAGCACCTCTGGGCCACCGAGACGATCACAGGTCACCACTTGCGCACGTGGGCTCATCACGCCTCACCTACTCCGAGTCTCTCCTCAGTCGCATCGGGAGGGCGCCGAACGAATGTCGTCGTCACTTCGAGGTGGTTCTGCATTGACGCCATGCCGAACTGGTTCCACCGGAGCCCCCACCATGAGCGATCGACCACGGTAATGGTCCGGACCCGAGTGGTATGTTCATCGATCCTCGTCACCTCGAGAGGGAGCGTGACGGTCACCGGCATGCCCTTGATGATGATCTGTGCCTGTGCGGCGAACGCACCACCCTGCGCGTCAATCCGATCGATCCGTATCTCGATCGTTGGGTGAAGGTTCGTCGCAAAGAACTCCGAGGATTGGAGATGACCATCGCGTCGCTTGTTCTTCGACGAGATGTTCCGAGCATCGATCTCGACGTCACCTTCGATGTGTGCCTGATCGACGGTGATCGTCCCACGAAGAAAGCTCGCCCGCCCCTCGATACCTATAAGTCCCCATAGGGATTTGGTTCGAAACTTCGCCAGGCAGAGTTCAGGTACGAGCGTCCAGACGCCATTTAGTTCACCCGCATCACGCTGGGCAATGAGCACAAGCATCGACGTCGGTTCATTTCGCTCCGCCACTTGGGCCTACCTCATCTTTACGATCTCCACTCAATGGGACACCCATGAAACCCTAGGAATCACCCTATCTTCAACGAGACACCACCTCTAGAAGCAGTGGAGAACCAACGTGGCGTTCTGCTCGCTACGACGCACGAGAGGCACCACTACCCAGGGAGTTGCACCCCAGTCAAGGGATCACCGGAGGGGAAGGTCGCGGTCCAGTACTGCCGAAGAAAGAGATCCTCGCCCTCTATGGATGAAGCGGCAGTCGTCGATGACGAGGTGCGCAAGGTCTCCAAGACTTCACCGGTCTTCGGATCGAGGTAGACCGCCAGGCGCTCACCGAGTGCCACATCGAGGTAGCTGATCTCGACCGCAGGGCGTCCCAACGAATCCGTCGTGGTTGAAGAGGTCGACACCTCAGGCGATGCAGCAATCACTTCGAGCAGGGCTGAGCGAAGTGCCGGCTGAACGAGTGGGTTCCATAGTGCATTGAGCGCACTATTGACCACGAGGTCGTTCGAGGTTTGCGAAATGGAACTATTGGATCCCGTTCCGACGGCCTGGGCCAAAAGCGCCGACCGCAGAGCGGTCGGATCGGTCGGATACGACGTCTGGAGCTCCGCTTCGGTTGGAGAGAAACCCGGTGCCATGGGGAGTACTGAAGGCACCCCTGGACCGCGCTGATAGGTCCAGGTGTTACCCGTCTGACTGTCGATGATCGAAGCCTTGAGGTACCGGTTCGTACCCTCGGTCTGTACCTCGGTCTGTACCTCCGTCTGCACCACGTAGCGACCCAACGGTGCAGGGATCGACTGGACCGACGCAGCGAGCTGGTCGAGTACGTGCGTATTGTTCACGAGCGGGGAGGGATGAATGCTCGGAGGTTTGGTCTGCATCGGAACTTGGGAACGG
>JBMFXL010000076.1:0-2683 GCA_049964275.1 Acidimicrobiales bacterium
CCTCGAGGTGGCGTCGCAATCCTTCGGAACGCACATCAATACAGAACACTGCTTGATACCGCGGCGCAGGTCGGGGGCCATTCGATAACGCCGTATCTCGGTTCTTGCGCAGCTTCTGGAGGAGCTTCTCTTGATAATTGAGCTCCATTGCGCGAAGCGCGAGCTGGCGTCGTGTGAGCGGAGACTCATCCAGCCCGAGCTCAGCCAAGCGCTCAGGAAGCGCAAGCGAATCGAGACGTGCGTACTCGTCAAGAGAGTCCCGGAGTAGTTCACGTTGATGACGTGGAAACGTCGTGTCCTCAGACTGTGCACCTACCCGGGAGCGCTCCATGATGACGAGGTACGCCATGCGCACCCCGAGGTAGTCCGTGAGACTAAGGGGCGGAAGATGACTCGTGCCGTGGAACCACTGCGAACGCCACTTGGCGTGCGACGCCCAGCCCAATAATCGACCAAGCTGGATCATGAGCTCCTGTCGTCTTCCGACTCCATCGAGCCCGAGTGCCTCAAGCGAATACGCGACCGTGATGAGAGGATCCGCCGGCAGGGCCTCTACCGCGCCTGCACCCTCGCGGCCAAGCAGCCGACGTGCCCCACGATCCTTCGGTGCACGCTCACGCCAGTAGCGGAAGAACGAATCCGGTTCCGACCCGACCACGGGCTCGCCGATATACCACGTCACCCATCGAGCCACCTCGGCGTCGAGTGCATCGAGACGCTCTGTACCAAACACCGGATCTCGTGCCTCAATCACACTCCTCCACCGAACGGTAGCCCCACTGTCAGGCTCCTTCGACATACGTGTCACCATCTCGGCCTGTGCCGTGTCGAGGTCTGCGGTCGTAAGAAGCCCTTCCTTCCACGCTGATTCGAAAATCGAGGCGCTCGGATAGCCATCGATGCCGAGCACTGACCTGGCTCGAGCGATCGCACCTTCGAAACCGAGTCGACGGAGATCCCACAGCGGATTCACGGCTACCGCGGTTCCAAGGGGCCACAAAGGAGCGACGATACGAGCGGCCTCGGCGATTTCGGCGATCACCGACGCTCGCGTCGAGGTGGACTGGGTCATCTTCTCACCATCTTCCATCATTGATGCACCACCGCTTGAAGACTCGGCATGACTAGGGTCCGAGTACCCCGTCTGAAGGACCAAGGGAGGTGACGGGAAGGTGCGAGCGTCCGCACGGAATTCCGACTCATCGAGGTAAGCACGCGGTTCCCCCAGGAGAACCGTGCGGCCGACTCGGCGACGAGAATGCCAACTGCAATGAGGATTAGCGACGCAACCGGCAACACACCTCGATGGTCGATGGGCACAAGGGACCCGATCCAGCGATCAACGAGTCCGGTCGCGATCCCATAGCCAGCAGCCCATAGTCCCATGAGGACGATCCAGACCAGCACCACCCGAAGGGTCATCGACGCATGCTTCCACCATCGTTCGTTCACCGCAAAGGCGGCCGCAGCAACGAAGACCAAGAGCACAACCGCACCGCGATGCGATCTTGCATGGGGCATCGCTGCGAAGATCGCTGTGGCAAGGATCGCCATAGTTGCTGCGATGAGCACCGTGCTTGCGGTGCGCATCGGTACTCCTTGCCGACGAAGGCGTACGCCCGGGCGTACGATCGGGCTGCCAGAGGAGAGGAACAGATGGGCCTTGTACAGCGCGTGACCGATCAGGTGTGCGATGGCGGCGAGGTAGGCGCCTACAGCAATCTCCGCCACCATGAAACCCATCTGCGCCATCGTGGAGAAGACCAAGCCGCCCTTGTAGTCGACACGCCGTCGCGCCACGAGCGAGCCATAGATTGCCCCGAGACTGGCCGACACCAAGAGCACGATCATCGCGAGCCGAGAGGTCGCATCAAAGGGAGCGAGTCGGAGCAGGAGCACGCCACCACCGTTGACTACTCCTGCATGGAGGAGTGCAGACGTTGGAGTGGGAGCCTCGAGCGTGCCAGGCAGCCAGCGATGAAAGGGCATCTGCGCGCAGCGGGCAAGTGCCGCGACGGCAATCGCGAGCGCTATGAGACCTACTGCAACCGGATGGAGCTGGCTCACGAGTCGGCTCCCCCAGCGCTGATTTCCAAGCTGGATGACGCCTATGTGCCCTGTGAGGTAGACACCTGCAAGGAGGAGCGGGAGGTCGGCGACACCAAGTGTCCGAAGGAGTCGCAGCGCTCCAATCCGCGCGCGGACAAGCTCGGCACGATACGAGAGGGTTCGCACGAAAGCTATCCCCGCGATGATCCAGGCCATGATAAGGAGTTGCAAGTTACCAGCGGTGGCCACCAAGCCCATGGCGGCGATGACCAGCACCGCCGACCTCAGGAACCCATCCGCTTCGCGATCACCTTGGAGATACCTCGCTGAGTAGCTGCCGAGCACCCCGCCGACCGTGTTGAAGAGTCCGACGAGCACAATGGTCAGCGGTGAGAGCATGAACGAGAGGAATCGAAACCCGTCAGAGGCACTCAGAAGCATGGTCCCACCATGGGATAGCACCCCAGAAACTAGGCACAGACCAACCGAGACCCAAGCGCTCCCACCAAAGACACGGAGTCGCTTGGCGGCGTCCCAGAGTCGCATGGTCAATCCCACCACGATCAAGGGCAGAACAACCGCGAGGAGCAAGAGCACCGTCGCCAACGTGATCATGAATAGACCTCAAGAAAGC
>JBMFXL010000076.1:2693-7074 GCA_049964275.1 Acidimicrobiales bacterium
AGCTCATATTACGAAGTATAGTTCGTGAGTTCTACTACGCATGCCAATCTACGAAGATTTCTTCGCAAGAAGTCTGTCGAGCTACTACACTGGTTCCATGCTGGAGAAGGGCGTCGAACGTCGACAGTGGACCTTCCTCTCGAACCACGGACATGTGCTCATCTGTATCGCGCAGGATCCGGGCGTGCGAGGTCGAGACATTGCGGAACGGGTCGGAATCACCGAGCGGGCAACACAGGCAATTATTGCGGATCTCGTGGATGCGGGCTACGTCACGAGGAATCGCGTTGGACGCCGCAACCACTACCAAATCAATAGCGAACTACCACTTCGACACCAGGTTGAAGACTCGCATTCGGTCGGTGACCTCCTCCAGCTCATGAGCTCCGTGGAGTTCCGTACCGACCAACCATGAGCGACTGCCCCTACACAGGTGGCCTGGTCTCTGGGACCTACTCGTCGATCCGATGCAGTCACCCTAAAAGGACAGCAAAGCGAGCGCGCCTGGAAGATCGTTCGATGGCGAACGAAGCGCAAAGGTGCCGTCTGCAAAGTGCCAGAGTACGAAGGTACGCGAAGTGCCAACTACGTGCGAGGCGGTGTGTGCTTGCGACCGCGCGATCGCCGCGGGCGTCATCGCGCTCGAGCTATACGGCCTGATCTTCATGCATGCGAGCTGGGTACTACCAACCTGTGCACCGAGCCCTGCTACGCCGACTGCACCACTCACCGAGAGCGCAAAGATGACAGCCGAACGCCGAAGGATACCTCTCATTCCGACCCCTTTCAGGAACACCTTCCCACCATAACTCAGCGAGAAAGACTATGGCGAGAAAGGTGTACCCGTACTTCGGTGCCGGTGAAGCTCGGCGAGCCCAAGGTGCGACTACGCAGTCGCGATACCAATGAGTAGACCGTCATCCTTCACCGCAGGTGAGCTGGTAAGAAATATCGCCACACCAGCGTTGGGGGCGGTAATGACCTCTTGAGGCTCACCGAGTAGCGACACCACGGTGCCAATTCGCTGACCGGCGGTGAGTCGATCCCCTACCCGAATCTCCGACTCCCACCAGCCCGCGCGCTCGGCCCGGAGCCAGTCGAAACCTGTGAACTCCTCGAATGCGTCATTGGAAAGATCGAGTCCGTCGTCCGGTAGCAGCTCGAGGGCACGCACCATGCGTTCGAGTCCGGCCACATGGGCCGCGACCGCATGTGCCTCGAGCAATCCTCGACCACCTGACTCTGCAATAATCGCTGGGATACCAAGCGCCGCTGCGGCAGCTGTCGAGGCACCAGAAACTGTCTTCACCGCTGCGGGCTGGCGCACGCAGTAAGGAAAGCCATACGCCCTCGCCATGGTACGAGAGACACCGTCCACCGACGAGCTTTCGTGCATCGTAAATGGCGTGAGATCCTCGACCATATCACCCGCATGAAGATCCGCGAAGTAGTCCGATCCCTTGATCATGTGCTCGGTTACGGCATACGACAGCTGCATGGAGTAGCTGCCATTCGGCTCACCTGGGAAGCAACGATTCAGGTTCAGTCCATCACTCGGAGAGAGGAAGGGAGATCGCTCGTAGAAGCCCTCGACGTTGACGGTCGAAATCGCGCGAATGCGACCCCGAAGCACCGACTCGTCCACCGTCTCCATGAAGCTTCGCAGCGCGCGCTGGCTGGTGTATTCACAGCCATGAATTCCTGCGATGAGTGTTAAGGTCGGACCATCGGTACTCCCTCTCGCCTCGTAATAGGGGAACTCAAGGTGTGAGAGCGCGCTCCCTTCGAAATAGATCATCTTCTTGTCCATGACGGCTACCTTCCACCGACCTGTCGGGTGAGGTAGCTCACTCCGACGAAGGACCGAAACGCGGCGAGGCGATCGTCGGAACGTATCACCGCGCTACGCGTGCCTGTGCGCTCGACGCCGACGATCCAGGTCGAGATCTCCGCCATATCCGCATCGAGGAACTCGAGTCGCACCTCTACGGGAGAAGCGACCGGCGCGAGAGGAAGCGAGGAGACCCCTGAGATTGCACCCCGGGCTGCCTCGTAGATCAATGCGCGGGCCTCCTCCGGATGAAGGCTCTCAGTCGCATTTCGAGTGATCGAATGCTTGACCACCACCCTCCTCGGATCGCCCAGGAGGGTGCCATTCTGGGCAACGCCGACTTGATCCCCTGTAATCATCGCGATAGGGACTTCGAAGTGGCGCGCAACCAATGCATTGATTCCTGCCTCCCCCACCTCCTGATCGTCGACCACGATACGCGAGAAGGTGGATGGGCTGTAGGAGTGTGAGAGGATCGATGGTTCTCCAGAGATCGAACCGTGGTAACCCACGAAGAAGACCGCGTCAAATGAGGCGTCAAGGCCTTGCATCATATAGAGCGGCTTGTGCGATCCGGAGAGGTATCTCGCACGCTGAGCGAGCTCACGAGGGTCGAGATTACGCATCTTGTAATGCGAATCATTCACTACGAACTCGGTCGCACCAGCAGCCGCTGCACCTTCGATAGCTGCATTCACCTCACCAAGGGTGAGACCGACACCAATGCCGTAGTCCCGTCCCTCAGGAAGGCAATGTGCCCAATCGGAGATACCGGCCACTCCCTCCATGTCAAAGGAGATGAAGACCTTCACCGTGCCACCTACCCTTCCAGATTGACGAAGTGTCGAGGAGAAATGACGACGTCGTCTGAGTGCTCATCACGCCATGCATAGGACTTCTCGGGTTGGGTGGATACACCCACATGATTACCATTCGCGTCCATCACCACCGCGTGCATGATGATGTGATCGTGAGGCACACCGAGGAGGACGAGGTCACGGAGGGCGCGCTCGCCTGCTTCAAGTGGCGTCATACCCTGGGAGAGGTAGTTCACGATTGTACGCGCGGTCGACGAACGAAGCGCGAGTTCGCCGTAACCGGTACATGCCGCGGCCCCATACCGAAGATCGCAATAGTTTCCAGCGCCTGGGATCGGCGAGTCCCCGGCGCGCCCTGGCCACTTCCACGCCCAGCCTGACGTGGAGACCGCCGATGCCATTTCACCGTGAGCATCGATTGCAAGGAAGTTCACAGTGCCAACCGCTCGTTCGGGATCGGAGGTGAGGGCACGAGTCCGCGCAAGGATCTCACCTGCAAGGCCATCGGGTACGTTTGCCATTCCAGACTCCCATACCTCGCGGGCATAGTCCGTCAAAAGATCGCGCTCCTCGGCACCGATTTCCTTCGCGAAGCGAGCTGCGCCATCTCCCACGATGAGGACGTGGGGAAGCGCCTCAAGCACGCCTCTTGCGACCGAAATGGGGTGTGCAAAACCTTTCAAACCGGCAACCGCGCCAGCCTTTCGGGTGCGCCCTTCCATAATGGACGCATCGAGTTCGACGTCACCGTCGAGATTCGGAAGTCCACCGGTTCCGACGCTATGGTCCTCGAGGTTGTCCTCGACCACCCGCGCCGCTTGCTCTACTGCACTGAGTGCATCGAGCCCCTGGGCGAAGCTCGGCCACACCGCGGAGATGCCTACATTGCCATTCTCACTCGCGACCATCAACATGTCGAATCCTTTCTTTCACCGGGGTCGTCGTCCCATAGATCGACACGATGTACTGACGGCACAGACCCCGGACACGACAATCGCCGGACCCATGGGATCCGGCGACGTCGCTTGTTGCACTGCTACTTAGTGAAGTACCAGTTTTCTGGGAGGAGGTATTGATACGGGCTCTGTGGAGCAGCGCCCTTGAGGTTGGACTTGATCTCGGAGAGCTGATAGTCCTGCTCTGGCTGGTATAGCACCGGCAGTTGCTTCGCGAGGTAGTCCTGGTACTGGTTCAGCGCACCTTGCGGGTTAGCCGCGTCGGTCTGCGTCGCCAGGATCAGCGAGTTCGCCGTCGAGTCGCTATAGCTGCCGAAGTTGGCACCTGCACCGGTCGAGAAAAGGGTCTCACCAGATGGGTAGTAGTCAGGTGAATATGACCATCCACCACCCCAGTTGGCGATCTCCCACTTACAGGCTGACTGAGAAGGAGTACACGGCGTCGCGTTCGAGATGACCGTGTTGAACGGCGCCTCGGAAAGCGTGATCGTGATTCCTGCCTTCGCAGCTGCTGACTTGAATGCTTGCATCTCCTGTGACACCGCGGTCAGACCCGAGATGTACTGCAGCGACAAGCTGAGTTGCTGCCCTTGAGTGATTCCCGCACCGCACTGGTTCGCACCGGTACCCGGGCTCGCACAGGACGCGACCCCACCACTGATCTTCCAGCCATGGCTGGTGAGCAGGGACTTGGCAGTTGAAGGACTGTAGTTGTAGACCAAGCCCTTGGTGAAGCTGTCAGCGAACGGGTTCGCTGGCTCCGTCGGAACTGGGCT
>JBMFXL010000077.1:0-6980 GCA_049964275.1 Acidimicrobiales bacterium
CTCGGAGAGGATGATCGCGTCCTCGTAGTTGTAACCCTCCCACGGCATGAACGCAACTAGGAGGTTCTTGCCGAGCGCGAGTTCTCCGTTCTGGGTCGCTGGGCCGTCCGCGAGGAGATCACCCTTTTCCACCTGCTGGCCGAGATCGACGAGTACGCGCTGGTTCAGACAGGTGTTCTGGTTCGATCGCTTGAACTTCGAGAGCCGGTAGATCTTTCGCCCAAGAGGCGTACCTTCACGGTCGGTCTGGCCGGGTGCATATTCGACGGTCACCGCATCTCCCGAGAGATCGGTCACCACACCGGTTCCTTCGGCAAGGATCACGTCACCAGCATCCTGAGCTGCGCGTGCCTCCACACCGGTACCAATATACGGAGCTTCCGGCGCCACGAGAGGTACCGCCTGCTTCTGCATGTTGGCGCCCATCAACGCTCGGTTCGCGTCGTCGTGTTCGATGAACGGAATGAGGGAGGTCGAGACCGAAATGATCTGCTTCGGCGAAATGTCCATGAGGTCTACCTCTTCAGGAGAGACCACATCGACCTCCGAGGTCGATCCGTAAGACACCGCGTTCGCACCCACTCGGACCACCGCACCTTGGGGACCACGACGAACCAGTACCTTCGGCTCGGTGAACGAGCCATCGGTATCAAGTTTCGCGGACGCCTGGGCGATGACGTACTCCTCTTCCTCGTCTGCAACCAGGTAGACGATTTCGTCAGTCACCTTGCCGGCAGACACCTTGCGGTACGGGGTCTCGATGAATCCGTGCTCGTTGACTCGCGCGTACGAGGCGAGAGCACCGATAAGACCGATGTTGGGGCCTTCTGGTGTCTCGATCGGGCACATACGGCCGTAATGCGAGGAGTGAACGTCACGCACCTCGAATCCTGCGCGCTCCCGAGAGAGGCCGCCAGGTCCAAGGGCTGAGAGGCGACGCTTGTGGGCAAGCCCAGATAGCGGATTGTTCTGATCCATGAACTGTGAGAGCTGCGAAGTACCGAAGAACTCCTTGATCGCCGCCACGACCGGGCGAATGTTGATCAGCGTCTGAGGCGTAATTGCCTCGACGTCCTGAGTCGTCATACGCTCACGCACAAGTCGCTCAAGACGCGACAGACCCAGCCGGAGCTGATTCTGGATCAGTTCGCCAACGCTACGAACCCGACGGTTCGCAAAGTGGTCCTGGTCATCGAAACGATAGCCAGGAGTTCCCGAAGCGAGGTGCAGCATGTATGAAGCCGTCGCAAGAATCTCCGCACGGGACAACACGTTCGGCGTCTCCGGATCTGCAACGAGATCAATCCCAAGAATCTCCGAGAGCTTCTCTATCTCGGGGCCGAGCTTGCGATTGAGCTTGTAGCGACCCACACGCGTGAGGTCGTAGCGCTTCGACTGGAAGAACGCCTGTTCGAAATAGGAACGTGCAGCATCAGCGGTCGGAGGCTCACCCGGGCGCGCGCGCTTGTAGATTTCGATGAGCGCGGACTCCTCGGTCTCGAAGTCGCCCTTTTCCTTTTGCCACTGATTCTCGAGGAAATCGAAGTGACGAACGAAGCGATCGAGGAGTTCAGGATCGGTATAGCCCAACGCCTTGATCAAGGTGAAGATGGAAACACGACGCTTACGCGCCACACGGGCACCCGCGGAGATGTCCCGTCCGGGACGTGCCTCGACGTCGAACTCGATCCACTCACCACGATAGGGATTGATGGTTCCCGTGACGATCGTCTTCGCGTCTCGACCCACCTGGAACAACACTCCTGGTGAACGAACGAGCTGGGAGACGACGACGCGCTCGGTGCCGTTGATCACGAACGTCCCCTGGTCGGTCATGACCGGGAAATCGCCCACGAAGACGACCTGTTCCTTGATCTCGAAGGTCGCCTGGTTGAAGAAGCGCGCTCTCACGAAGATCGACGATGAGTAGGTCATGTCCTTCTCCTTGCACTCCTCGACGGAGTACTTCGGAGGTGGACGAAGATCAGGATCGTTCGGATCGAACTCAAGCTCGAGCGAGAGCTGGCCCGTGAAGTCGGTGATCGGGGAGATGTCCCGGAAGGTCTCAGCGAGCCCTTCCTCCAAGAACCACTTGAACGAGTCCCTTTGAATCGAGACGAGATCCGGTAAAGGAAGGACCTCATCGACGTTTGCGAATGAAAACCGCTCAGGCGACCTTGAACGAGAACTCAACGGACAACTCCTCGCAAATAGAACGAAGCCAATGAAGGCTGCAGTCGGAGATTCGACGGAAAAATGCGGGTCAACGCGAAAGGAAGAAACCTACGAACAGAGACACTGCGCACGACAATAAACAAGTATAGGTGCGCGCGACAACGGTACGCACCAAAACGTCAGAAAATAGCCAAACGCCCGAAGGCGTTCGGCTATTTCAGAGTAGAACGAGGCTACTTGAGTTCTACGGTAGCGCCAGCGCCCTCAAGGGCTGCCTTGGCCTTCTCGGCATCCTCTTTGGAGACCTTCTCGAGGACAGTCTTAGGTGCACCGTCGACAAGATCCTTCGCTTCCTTGAGGCCGAGGTTGGTGAGGGTACGAACCTCTTTGATGACCTGGATCTTCTTCTCACCGGCCGAAGAGAGGACCACGTCGAACTCGTCCTGCTCAGCTGCAGCAGGTGCATCGCCTGACGCGCCGCCTGCGGCAGGAGCAGCTGCAACAGCCACCGGAGCCGCCGCGGTCACACCGAACTTCTCTTCGAAGGCCTTCAAGAGCTCGGAGAGCTCAAGCACGGTCATCGACGAAATGGAATCGAGGATTTCTTCTACGTTTGCCATTACGGCCTTTCTCCTTTGTTGCTACGGACCCTCCAGGTCCTATTTGACATCGTGAATCGACTCGAAGAGCGACGTTCACACGGTCGCGCTCGGCTAGCCCTCTTCAGACTTCTTCGCGACGAGCGCTGAGAGCCCGTACGCGACATTCTGGGGGACAGCCTTGAGCAACTGCGCGAAGTTCTGCATGGGTGCGGCAATTCCACCAGCGAGTCTGGCGAGAAGCACCTCGCGAGGAGGCAGATCAGCGAGCGCGAGCGTCTCGGAGGCGTCAATTCGCCTACCCGAAAGAACCCCGCCTTTGATCACGAGCGCTGGGCGGGTCTTCGAGAACTCACGCAGAGACTTCGCCGCCACTGCAGCATCGCCATGCACGAAGGTCAACGCCGTAGGGCCCTCAAGTAAAGGCTCCATCACTTCGTTGCCCGACTCACGCGCAGCGATTCGCACCAGCGTATTCTTGAAGACCTTGATCTCTGCATCCTTCGAGCGGAGCTCACGACGAAGCTCTTCAAGCTCGGATACCTTCAGTCCGCGATACTCAGACACCAGAACCGCAGAGCTTCCTTGAAGGCGCTCTTTCAGTTCATCGACGATCGCGACCTTCTCAGGCCTCGGATTTTCCATTGCTTCTCCTCGAGTGCACACGTTGTACCCACTCGACCCGGAGAGACCGCTTCATCAGGTGGCAATGCCATTAAGCCCGAGGGCACCGGATCTCTTCAGCAAGCCAAAGTAGAGCACGACTAGGTTAGCAGGACCCTCACGAGTCCCGGCCGTTAGGCGAGTTGTGCGAGCTCCTCATCGCTCACACGGACATGGTTTGGGTCGACCTTCACGGCCGGACCCATGGTAGAGCACACCGTTACCGATCGGAGATACTTTCCCTTGGCTGCCGCAGGCTTCGCACGCTGCAGCTCTTCGATCGCAGCACGAAAGTTCTCCGCGAGGCGACGCTCATCGAAGGAGACCTTTCCGATGGGGATCTGGACTATGCCCACCTTGTCGGTCCGATACTCGACACGTCCGGACTTGAACTCACTCACCGCCCTGCCGACATCGGTCGTGACCGTTCCGGTCTTCGGATTCGGCATCAACCCACGTGGGCCAAGGACCTTACCCAAACGACCGACTTGCGCCATGAGGTCGGGGGTCGCAATCGCGATATCGAAATCGAGAAACCCTTCCTTCTCCACGCGCGCAACGAGGTCATCGGCACCTACGACGTCGGCACCGGCCTCACGAGCATCGTTCGCCGCGTCACCAGCCGCAAACACCGCGACCCGGACCGTACGACCCGTACCCGCAGGGAGTGCCACGGTGCCACGGACAATCTGATCCGCCTTACGCGGATCCACTCCGAGCCTCACCGCCAGTTCCACCGTCTCGTCGAACTTCGCTTTGGCCACCGACTTGACGACCTTAAGCGCCTCTACGGGCTCATGGAGTCGTTGAACATCGATCTGGGCGGACTGCGCTTTACGCGCCTTGGTTTGCGTTGTCATTATTTTGGATCTCCCAAGATAAGGCAGGCTATTCCGTCACCGAGATGCCCATCGAGCGCGCAGATCCTTCGATCTGTCGCATTGCGCTCTCCAGGTCATTCGCGTTGAGGTCCTGCATTTTGGTTCTAGCGATCTCGGCGACCTGCTCACGAGTCACGGAGCCAACCATGACACGCGCATTCGTTGCCGATCCCTTCTCCACACCGGCCGCTTGCCGAAGCAGCACCGATGTCGGAGGAGTCTTCAATACAAAAGTGAAGGAGCGATCCTCATAGATCGTCACCTCAACGGGAATCACCTGTCCACGTTGGGCCTCCGTCGCAGCGTTGTACTGCTTGACGAACTCCATGGTCTGAATTCCGTGCGGACCGAGCGCAGTACCGACCGGTGGCGCGGGGGTAGCCGCCCCGGCCGGGAGATTGATCTTCACTATTGCTGTTACGCGGCGCTTCGCCATCTTCTAACTCGCTTCTTGAATGAATGACCCAGAGAGTCTATAGCTTGGTGACCTGTGCGAACTCCAGCTCGACCGGAGTTTCACGTCCAAAGATGTTGAAGAGTACCTTCAACTTGAGCTGGTCCTCGTTGATTTCAGCAATCTGACCAGAGAAGTCTGCCAACGGACCTTCCTTGACGCGGACGGTCTCGCCAACCTCGAAATCAACCTTCGGCTTCGATTTGCGCGTCACCTCGACCTGTGCCGGCGCGCCCACTTCGTAGAGGAACATCGATTCGACCTCTTGACGAGGCAGTGGGGTCGGCTTTGATCCAAGCCCTACGAAGGACGTCACACCGGGAGTGTTTCGAATCGCGGACCACACGTCGTCGTCCATCTCGCATCGAACCATGATGTATCCCGGGTACACCTTCTTCTGAACGACGACCTTCTTGCCGTTCTTGAACTCAGTGACGTCCTCGAGGGGAATTTCGACCTCGTAGATGCGATCTTCCATATGGTGGGTCTTGACCACTGCAGCAAGGTTCGATTTCACCTTGTTCTCGTAACCCGCATACGAGTGGATCACGTACCAATCACCAGGACGGTCGTACGGACTCTCCGCTACCTCGAACTCGTCCTCGGCTACCTCGAACTCGTCCTCGGCTTCCTCATCGAGCATGTTCAATTCATCCGACTCTTCACCATGCGCGTCCGACTCGCCCACGAGCAGATCCTCGTCGAGAACCTTCTCGTTCTGCTCATCTTTTGGTGAATCTTGCTCTTGTGCCACTGCGTCTACCAACTCACAACCTTCGAACTACTTGAAGAGGAAGAATACGGCCTTCGAGAAGGCGGTATTCAGAACGAAAATCAGCGCGATCACTACCACCAGGGATGCAAGCACGACCGAGGCATAGTTCACGACGTCCCGACGGGAAGGCCAGTTGACCTTCCGCAGTTCGCCACGGACGTTGCGAAAATACTCCCTCAAGCCACCAGACTTCGGTGCGTCGGGGTTCCTTCGCTGTCCTGGCACAGTGGTTTGCTTCGGCTTTGCGGGCTGACCCTCGGGACCCATCTGTCCCTGGCGCTGCAGCATCCGCTTCGTCTCGCGGTTCACGTCACTACCTCGACTATCTCGATTCTGCCAGCAGGGCAGGAGGGACTCGAACCCCCAACCCCCGGTTTTGGAGACCGGTGCTCTACCAATTGAGCTACTACCCTAGGTAACCCGAAAAGACTACCAGTTCTCCATCAACACTCTGATCACCAAGCGGCCCGATCATCGCGAAACACCGAATTCGACTACGCCGCAGTGTCGGAACCGTCCTCGTAGAGCTCGGAGTCCGCATCGGAAACGATCTCCGTGAGACGCTTTCTTCCTCGATGCAGCCATACCTTCGCAGTCGCCTCGGTGATCGAGAGACGCTCCGCGATCTCCCGGTGCGAGAGCCCATACAGGTCCTTCAACACCACGACGGTCTTGAATCCTTTAGGGAGTTTGGCAAGCGCTCGTTCGAGGTCGATTCGGTTCGAAGCCCGGGTGTCGCCCTCGGAACTGTGGAACTCACTACCCTGCACGAGTTCGTCGGTAAACGCTTCGGTCCGATGTCGGACACGCCTTTCTCGAAAGGTGGTCGCCGTATTCGACACGATTCGGTAGAGCCAGGTCTCGAGCTGAGCATCGCCTCGGAACTGGCCTATGGCACGAAATGCCTTGAGATAGGCCTCTTGGATAACGTCTGAGGCATCTTCGAGGTTGCCGACAAGTCGCACCGCGAGGACGAGCGAAGACTTATAGGTCCTTTGTACGAGCTCCTCGAAGTTGAGCTCGACCTTCCTACTTACGCCTCGCGCATCGTGAGAACTCGACTCGTCCTGCGCACTGGCTGGACGCCCAGGCATTGGAGCAGCCTATCGAGTCTCTTTGTGGAGCGTGTGACGACGATCCCACTGGCAGAACTTCTGCATCTCGATTCGCTCGCGATCGTTCTGCTTGTTCTTCGTCGTGATGTAGTTTCTGCGCTTGCACTCCTCACATGCGAGGGTGACCTTCACGCGCTTCTCATTCTTCGCCATGTCAAACTCCGGAGACTCAAATCAACGTATGCCCACGCAGAACCGTTGAACGGTAACACGATAGTGTATCCCGGGCGAGGGAGGATTACCCTCCTCGCCCGAGTTTTCTCGGTAGCGGCGGTCGGACTTGAACCGACGACCCCACGATTATGAGCCGTGTGCTCT
>JBMFXL010000078.1:0-6977 GCA_049964275.1 Acidimicrobiales bacterium
AAAAGTCTCCCCAATGTCTAACGATCCTGACTATCTCCGAGACGAAGCGGAAATCAATACCTGACGAAGTGCCTCGAACTCCTCAAGACACTGCCCAGAACCTACCGCGACACAGTTCAGAGGATTCTTGGCCACGATGATGGGCATACCCGTTTCTTCCTGCAAGCGACGATCGAGACCGGCAAGAAGGGCACCTCCACCAGTAAGGACGATTCCTTGCTCCATGATGTCGGCAGCCAGTTCTGGTGGCGTAGAGTCCAAGGTGTCCTTGACCGCATCGACGACCGAGTTGATCGGCTCTTCGATCGCCTTCCGAACCTCTTGAGTGGAGATCAAGATCGTCTTCGGAAGTCCGGTGATCAGGTCACGTCCACGAATCTCTGCTTGAAGCTCTTCGTCCAGCTTGGTTGCCGAGCCCAGCGTCATCTTCATTTCTTCCGCGGTCCGCTCGCCGAGCGCGAGATTGTACTCCTTCTTCACATACGCGATGATGGCCTCATCAAGTTCATCTCCGCCAATACGAATGGACTTCGACGTCACAATACCGCCGAGGGAGATCACTGCGACTTCGGTGGTACCGCCACCGATATCGACGACCATGTTGCCAGAGGGTTCGTGAATGGGTAGACCTGCGCCGATCGCCGCCGCCATTGGCTCCTCAATGATGTATGCGGGCTTACGAGCACCTGCATACTCTGCAGCCTCTTGCACCGCACGTTGCTCGACGCCGGTGATGCCACTCGGAACGCAGATCACCATGCGTGGCTTGGCAAGACGAGATTGATGAACCTTGCCGATGAAGTAGCGGAGCATCTTCTCACAGATCTCGAAGTCGGCAATGACACCGTCCTTGAGAGGCCGAATGGCCTGAATGTTGGACGGCGTGCGCCCAATCATCCTCTTGGCCTCAGATCCCACCGCAAGGGGTCTCCCATCACGCGTATCGATCGCCACAACCGATGGCTCATTGAGAACGATGCCCTTCCCACGGACATAGACCAGGGTGTTTGCGGTCCCGAGATCGACCGCCATATCCCTTCCGAAAATGGATGAAAACCCTGCCATTACTACCTCCGAAGAGTTGGGCCGAAGCCAAAAAACAAATTACGCCAAAAGGTCAGGGAAGAAGAGCTTGATCTCACGATCGGCAGCCACTTCCGAATCCGAGCCGTGCACGAGGTTCTCTCCGACCGACGTCGCCAGATCTCCCCGGATCGTCCCTGGTGCAGCCGATGCCGGATTGGTCGTCCCCATCAATAACCGCACCATTGCAAAGACCTCGCCATCACCTTCGACGACCGCAATGACCGATGGTGAACGAGTAATGAATGCCACCAAATCAGCGAAAAACGGCTTGCCGTCATGCTCAGCATAGTGCGCCTTCGCTGTCTCCTCAGGGATAGTACGAAGCTCAAGTCGGGCAAACCGAAGACCTTTGGACTCGATTCGACGAACAATTTCACCGACGAGGCCTCTTTCGACCGCGTCAGGCTTACAGATTAAAAGGGTTCTTCCCATACAGCTTCAACACGATAGTCGACCGTTGGGGTGACGCTTGCCAAGCACCTTATCTTTGACTAAGAATGCGGCGAGCTCCACCTACCACGCTGTGACCCCCTACGATGAGCACCAGCTGGTCATCTCGCACCTTACTCAAGAGCTTGGGGAGCAGCTCCCCAATATCTCCACCAAGGTGACTGCGAATCCCTAGGCGGGATGCGTCGTGCGCGACGTCCACGGGATCAACCTGAGGAGAATCCACCGTCACCACATAGAGTTCATCGATCATCGACGCCCCAAGCGCACTGAGGAATTCGCCGGGATCCCTGCCATGCGCAACCGCCGCCACGACAACCCAGCCTGATCGTGACCCGAATTCCTCTACCAAGGTTCGCCCCAGAACCTCGGCAGCCATGGCATTATGTGCCACGTCGGCAATCACCAGCGGCTCCCTTCCAAGGACCTCCGTCCTACCAGGAGGTGTCGCCTCGTGGAGTGCCGCGTGGACCGCATCCTTTGGGAGTGGTGAACCACCTATCGCCTCGACCGAAGCAAGCGCGAGCGCCACGTTATCGAGCTGATGTCGTCCATGTACCCCGACGAATAGATCCTCGTAGCGATCGCGTTCAGTCACGATTTCGCAGTACCAGCCTCCGACACCTCGAACCGCCTCCTCAACTCGAATCTCACGACCAATCGAATGAACAGGTGAACCGACTGAAGCAGCAGCTCGCGCTACCACGTCTCTGGCTTCGGGAACAAGCGTGCCAGTAAGGACCGTCGCCCCAGGCTTGATGATCCCCGATTTGACCTCGGCAATCTTCGCGACATTGTCGCCGAGTTCATTCTGATGATCGAGTCCCACACTGGTGACAACCGCAACTTCCCCGTCAGCAACGTTGGTCGCATCCCAAGCACCGCCCATTCCCACCTCGACGACGGCCAGTTCGACGCCTGCCAACGCAAAATGGGAGTACGCAGCGGCCGTGAGCGCCTCGAACTTCGTCAAGGGAGGAAGTGCGAGTGAATCGTGGATCGCCATCAGTGAGAAGAGTTCGTCCTCGAGCCCGCCTGCCTCAAGAGCGAGTCCGTCGACGACGATTCGTTCTCCAATGAATTCGAGGTGTGGCGAGGTGAAGGTACCCACACTCATCCCGAGCGCGAGCGCAAGCTGAGTAGCAAAGTACGCGACCGAGCCCTTGCCGTTCGTTCCGGTGATGTGAATGATCCGATAGGCGTCCTGTGGATCCGCAATAGCATCGAGCATCGCACGGATCGCGTCGAGGTTCGGGAGCGTTCCCTCCCGCTGGGCCTCGAAGTCCCGAAGGGATTCGAACCAGCGAAGTCCTGGTGTAGGCACCGAGAGCCGTTACGAAGCAGCCTTGCGGGCCCGGTCGGCACGGTTTGGCTCGCGAGGAATAAGGGTCGGCGCAACGTGGTCGAGCACTACGGATCGATCGATGACACATCGAGACACGTCGTCGCGGCTCGGAAGATCATACATGACGTCCAGGAGGACCTCTTCGATGATCGCACGCAGTCCTCGTGCACCAGTGCCTCGCAAAAGTGCCTGTTCGGCTACTGCTTCAAGCGCATCGTCGGTGTATTCGAGTTCCACTCCGTCGAACTCGAATACACGCTTGTACTGTTTGACCAGTGCGTTGCGAGGTTCGACGAGAATCTTTACCAGCGCATCCTTATCGAGGTTCGACACCGCACCGATGACAGGCAAGCGACCGATGAACTCTGGAACCAGTCCGAATTTCAGCAGGTCTTCGGGCAGTACTCGCTTGAGAACCTCGCCCTCGTCATACCCATGGTCGAAGAGTTGTGCTTTGAAGCCGAGGCCCTTTCTACCAACTCGAGACTCAATGATCTTGTCGAGTCCCACGAACGCTCCGCCACAGATGAACAAAATGTTCGTCGTGTCCACCTGAATGAACTCTTGATGAGGGTGTTTACGTCCTCCTTGAGGAGGAACCGAGGCGGTCGTACCTTCGAGGATCTTCAGGAGTGCCTGCTGGACGCCTTCGCCTGACACATCCCTCGTAATCGAAGGATTCTCACTCTTCTTCGCGATCTTGTCGATCTCATCGATATAGATGATCCCAGTCTCAGCCTTCTTGACATCGAAGTCCGCGGCTTGAATCAATTTGAGAAGTATGTTCTCGACATCCTCGCCGACGTAACCTGCTTCGGTGAGCGCAGTGGCATCCGCGATGGCAAATGGAACGTTGAGCATCTTGGCAAGCGTTTGAGCAAGCAGGGTCTTCCCACACCCAGTCGGACCGAGCATCAGGATATTGGATTTTGCGAGCTCGACGTCGTCGTCCCTGCGTACACCGTCTTGGAGCCGCTTGTAATGGTTGTAAACCGCTACGGAGAGGATCTTTTTGGCATCGTCTTGACCAACCACATATCCGTCGAGAAATTCGAAGATCTCCCTCGGCTTAGGTAGCTTCTCGAACTTGACTTCCGGCTGCTCCTGAACATCGTCTTCGATGATGTCGTTGCAAAGCTCAATGCACTTGTCACAAATGTAAACGCCTGGGCCAGCGATGAGCTTACGGACCTGCTTCTGTGACATCCCGCAGAAGCTGCACTTGACGACGTCCTGACCTTCACCGAACTTTGCCACGTCGACTCCCTGCTATCCCCTCAGACTTATGCGAGACTCTGCGCGCACTCGTCCTCCTAATGCAGGCCCACTTGTCATGGAAGTCCTCGACACCTGCATCACGGAACGCCCCCTCGATCCTTCCCGAAGTGAAATCTCGGTAGTTCCAACGTACCGCGCGGGAATACCGATTCCGACCCCTCATTCGAGAGATCACTTCTCCCCGAACTAGGAGAGAAGGGCCTCACGAGAGGAGATCACTTCGTCAATGATTCCATATTCAACTGCTTCGTCGGCCTCAAGGATGAAGTCGCGATCAGTGTCCTTCGTGATTCGATCGATTGGCTGTCCCGTATCGGTCGAAAGCATTTCGTTGAGAAGGTCCCGCATGCGCATGATCTCCTTTGCCTGGAGTTCGATGTCCGTTGCCTGACCCCCGACTCCTCCATATGGCTGATGCAGAAGCACCCGCGCATGTGGGAGTGCAAAACGCTTCCCCTTCTCACCTGCAGCGAGAAGCACGGCAGCCGCCGATGCCGCCTGCCCAAGGCAGAAGGTAGAGACATTCGGCCGCACGTACTTCATGGTGTCGTAGATCGCGAACAGTGCCGTAATCTCGCCACCAGGTGAGTTGATGTACAGGCTGATGTCCTTCTCAGGATCTTCGTACTCCAGGAAGATCAATTGGGAGCAGATCAGGTTTGCCACCGTCGAGTCGATCGGGGTGCCGAGAATGATGATTCGTTCCCGCAGCAGGCGCGAGTACAGATCATACGCTCGCTCACCACGTGAGGACGACTCAATTACCGTCGGCATGTGTACGTAGAAACTATTGGAACTCATGAGCCAACTCCTCACACAACGTTGAAGCACGCTTCGCGATGCTTCGCATTCTAGAGACCCACCTCGAAATTACGAGGCGTCGCCCTCATCTTCCGTGTCAGCATCAAGCTCGGCGACGGTGAGCACCTTCCCCTTTGAATCCTTGATGGTGACGATCTCCAGGAGTCGTTCGAACGCCTTGTTCTTCATCAAATCGACGGTAAAGTCACGCCGGCGGGTTGGGTCCTCGTAGTACTCCTCGACGGTCTTCCGATCGTTCTGGGGGCTCGACGCCATCTTTTCGATCTCGTCCTCGACTTCGGTCTCTCCAAGTTCGACCGCTTCATTGACCGCAATGGCACGAAGCGCAAGGTCAAGGAGCACACTACGACGAGCACTCTCGTAGACCGAAGCAAGCAGCTGTGGTTCGTTCTGCCCGGTGATCTCCATGTACCTTTGTAGGGTCAGCCCCTGGGATTGAAGCTGGTGTCCGAATTGGTGCAGCTCAGACTCTGCCTGGGCAGACAGCAGCGCATCGGGAACCTCCTTGGGCTCAACGAGTTCCACAAGGCGATCGATGATCTCGCCCCGATATGAACGCTTCGCCATCTCAGTGCGCATCGAGACGAGCTGCTTGCGAATGTCGTCACGCAACTCCTCAAGAGTGTCGAACTCCGACACGTCGGCTGCGAATTCGTCCGTGGGAACTGGGAGTTCAATCTCCTTCACTTCCCCAATGGTGACCCTGCGAATGCGCTTGTCGTCGCCTTCGATCGGGACGTCGATCGTCTCTCCCTTAGTGCGACCAAGAAGTGCCGCTTCCATGGCGTCGTCTGCCTGGTTTCGACCGATCCGGATGGACAGATCGGAGACATGACTCGACTCCTGAACCTCACCGTCTACGACGAGGTCGAGATCGATGGTGACTTGATCGCCATCTTCTACTGGCCGGTCTACTTCCTTGAGGGTGCCGTACTGTTCTTGCAGTGTGCGAAGGGACTCGTCAATATCCGAATCATCGATGTCCCACGAAGGAACCTCGACTTCGATGGCACCGTATCCTTCCACGGTCACCGTCGGTCGGACCTCGATCACCGCATCGACCTTGACGTCCCCGGCTTCCTCGCCTTCGACGATATCTACATTGGGAGATGCAATCGCGTCGATGTCGTTATCGAAGAGGGCCTGGCGATAGTAAGACTCGAGCGCCTCCTCAATCGCCTCACGACGAAGTGCAGCGATTCCCACCCTCGTTTCGACGACCTTGCGAGGGGCCTTGCCCGGCCGAAATCCAGGGATTCTCACCTCACGCGCGATCTTGCGTACGCTTGAGTCGACAAAAGGTGCGAGTTCGTCGTCGCGAATGTCGATGGTGAGCTTGACTTTGTTGTCCTCGAGAGGTTCTGCAGTTGAGCGCATAACGAGGAGAGCTTAGCCCGTACAACGCGAGACGACTTCGCCCCGTCCCTCCCGAACTCGCCCACGGTACGCTAATTGGATGCGGATCGCATATCCAGGGACCTTCGATCCGCCCACCATCGCTCATATCGACATCGCACTCGGCGCCCTCGAGCTTCCCTCAGTGACACGTCTCGAGTTCGTACTCTCCACTGACCCGTTCCCAAAATCCTCTCCCCCATTGCTCAACTTGGAAGAGAGGATCGAAATACTCGGAGAGGTCATTCGTCGAGACCATCGACTCGGGATAGCGACGAGTTCATCGCGGCTCATCACCGATCTGTCACGTGGATATGACGCCGTGATCATGGGGACGGACAAGTTCATAGAACTCCATGACCTGCGGTTCTATGAGTCTCCCCAAGACATGATGGGCCGACTCCAGCAGCTTGCTCCGCTCATCGTGGTGCGAAGAGGAAGCGACACAACGCCCATCCCGGCAGGCGTCATCAACCTCGTCATCGACGTTCACCTGCGCGAGGTCTCCTCTACTCAGGTACGAGCGGGCCACGAGGAATTGGCTGCGCCTGAGTTCCTGGCGTGGAGGACACGTCGCCGTCGCTCATCCCTCTGAGGACGA
>JBMFXL010000079.1:0-6965 GCA_049964275.1 Acidimicrobiales bacterium
CTTCGGCAATCAGGAGCGTTCGCGGAGCACCAGGATGTGGTCGACCGAGTTCTTGACTCCATGGATCTCGAGCGCGAGAAGGGAATCACGATTCTCGCGAAGAACATCGCACTCTGGTGGAAGGGCACGAAGATCAACATCGTCGACACCCCCGGCCACGCCGACTTCGGCGGCGAGGTCGAGCGGGGCCTCACCATGGTGGACGGTGCGATCCTTCTCGTCGATGCCGCTGAAGGACCCCTACCCCAGACTCGATTCGTCCTGCGCAAGGCACTCGAAGCCAAGCTCCCGATCGTGGTCGTGATCAACAAAGTCGATCGTTCCGATGCCCGACCCGACGAGGTGCACGACGAGATCCTCGAACTGTTCATGGACCTTGGAGCCGACGAGGCTCAGATCGATTTCCCGGTGCTGTACTCCTCGGGACGCGCGGGATGGGCATCGTGGAGCCTCGAGGAAAAGAGCGATACGCTCGAGCCACTCTTCGACGCGCTCCTCCAGAACGTCAAGCCACTCGAGACCGACCCTACGGCGCCGCTTCAAGCGATGGTCTCCAACATCGACGCCTCCCCGTACCTTGGTCGCCTCGCGGTCTGCCGAATCCTCAACGGTCAGCTGCGCAAGGGGGAATCACTGCTCTGGTTCCGACGCGATGGGAGCTCCCAACGTGTGCGGATCGGAGAAGTCTTCGTCGCGAAACACCTCGAAAGAGTTCCCGCCGACGTGGTCGAGGGGGGTGACATTGCGATCGTCTCTGGTATCGAGGATGTCACCATCGGGGAAACACTGACCTCGCCCGATGACCCGCGGCCACTTCCCCCGATCCAAGTCGAAGAGCCAGCGATCTCGATGACCTTTTCTGCGAACACCTCGATACTCTCTGGCAAAGAGGGCAACAAGGTGACCTCCCGCCTCATCAAGTCCCGCCTCGATCAGGAACTCATCGGAAATATCTCGATCAAAGTCCTACCCACCGAACGACCCGATGCCTTCGAAGTGCAGGGACGAGGCGAACTCGCGTTGGCAGTCCTCATCGAACTCATGCGGAGGGAAGGCTTCGAACTCACCATTGGAAAGCCGAAGGCAATTACGCGGTTAGTGGACGGCGTCCTCGAGGAACCATTCGAGCGACTCGAGGTGGACGTGCCAGAGGAATACTTCGGAGGCCTCACCCAAGCGGTGGCGACGCGACGGGCGACACTCGTCCACATGTCCCAGAATGCAACAGGCTGGGTGCGAGCGATCTACCAGATCCCCGCACGTGGACTACTCGGTCTCCGCAATGAGGCGCTCTCAGCAACCAAGGGGACCGCCATCCTTCATCATGCCTTCGACCAGTATCTCCCTTACGCGGGCGAGATACGTACACGAGTCTCGGGCTCACTGGTCGCGGATCGAAGCGGCGTCGCCACCTCCTATGCGCTCCTCAACCTTCAAGAGCGGGGCCAGCTCTTCATCAGCCCAACTGAAGAGGTCTACGAGGGCATGGTCATCGGAGAGAACTCACGCACCGACGACATGGACGTCAATCCGACCAAAGAGAAAAAACTGACCAACATGCGATCCTCCACCGCGGAGGAGCTCGTGAGGCTCTCCCCCCCCAAGCGCTTCACCCTCGAATCAGCCCTGGAGTTCATCGCTGACGACGAGTGCGTCGAGGTCACTCCGAAATCGATTCGGGTGCGCAAGGTCATTACTGAGCAGAATCAGCGCGCCCGGGCACGCACCACGAAGAAGTACGCAGACGACAACGCCTAGCTTTGGCCTGCGGCGTTTCAGACAAGGTGTCGCACGGCGAAGGGCTGACGCCGTATCGTCGCTTGGCCGAGCAGTTTGTTGTCCGACTGCCGGTAGACGACGAGGTGTACGCTTCGACCGTGACTTCCTTTGACGCCGAACCCGACGACACAGACGTTGAAGTGGTGACCTCGAAGGAACGGTAGCTGAGGGAGTCGCGAGGCAGGTATCTCACGAACACCGAGCACCCGGTCTGACGAATGGACCAGGACGATGGCGTGCTCGAGGGCGACGAGACAGGTCGTCGACGAGGTACCCGCCACCGAGTTCGAACCACCGCAAGAGCTCAGCAATGCACCCGCGAGCGCGAGTGATCCGACCACCAGGATTCGACTACGTGCCCGTCTGATCAGCATTTCTCCCTCGAATCAACCGTAGTCACCGCGCTGGCCGCCCCATTGCCTTCTCGTCGCTCGAGAAACGCAAGCGTAAAATGGGAGATCCACCCTAAGGGAAGCCAGATCCAAAAACTTACGAGTCGATAGATCAGCACTCCCGCCAGAACCTGGACCTGCGCACCTCCGAAGGCAACCAAGGAGACCGCAAGCGACCCCTCTACCACGCCGAGACCTCCCGGAGTGATCGGCAAATTCGCTGCGAGCGCGCCGATAACGTACGCACTGATCACGCCAAGAATCGAGACGTGCGCACGAGCGATGAACAGCGCAACGAAGAGGGCCGAAAGGTCGAGACCCCAGTTCCCAAGGCCATATCCGACCGACCGAGCGAGCGTCCTCATCGGAAGTTCGAGGGGATCTCTCCTTGCATACGCCATTCGCGCGGCGTTTCTCGCGTCTTTGGCAGGTCCACCAATGCGCGTCCGACCATAGACCCATGCCGCGGCGGAGGCGCGAGCTATTGGCTCGATCTTCCAGAGCACAAGACCGCAGACCAACACGAGTGCACCGAGACCTACGAGGGTCAACAACGACACGGAGCCCGACGCAGTCCCACTGTCCTCACCCACGATGGTGAAGAAGACCGTCAGGAATGCCAACGTGGCGATTGCGATGACATTGGCAGCGCCAATGGCAACACCGGATTCCCGACGAGAAACGCCGCGACGAACCAGCTTTCGATAGGCGTAGACCGTCGTCACCCCTGCTCCAAGGGGCAATGAATTACCGATCGCCGTCGATGCCATGGTGAGTGCAATCATCCAACGGCGGGTGACTCGTGGTCGTCGTCGAACGAGGGACCACGTGGAGAGCGCGAACGCGGAGATCGAACCTAGTTCGAGGACCACCGCGACCACGATCTGCCAGGACTGCGCATCGTTGAGCACCTTGGAGATCGCAGCGATCTCGCTCGACTTCGGCACGAGGAATGACACTACGAAGTAGATCGCCACAAGTGAGATCAGGTAGAGACCCGCAATGCGTACCCAGCGTCGCGACAGGATCCCTTGAACTCGAGCGAGTGCCATCGAGGTAAGGCTAGGAGTTCATCGAGTAGGCCGGGATGGTCCGTCTCTCAGGGACCGTCTCCGATCTCACTGTGGGTCATGGAGATCCGTGAGGACACTCCTCCGGTCAAGAGTGACATCAACTAGGCTGGCGACGCGCGGCCAAAGATGCCACGTCCACACTCATCCATGATCGAGAAGTAGCGGAGGAACGATGGTCGGCGACACGCAAGTGCTGATTGTCGGGGCAGGCCTCGCCGGACTCAGTTGTGCAGTGGTCCTCGACGGACTTTCCATTCCCTATCAGATCGTCGACGCATCGGATCGACCAGGTGGAAAGCTTCGCACCGACGCGATGGACGGTTATCTCATCGACCGCGGCTTCCACGTGGTGCTCCCGGACTATCCCGAAGCACGTAGATTCTTCACCGAACGAGACCTCGAACTCCAGTACTTCACTCGAGGGCTCCTCGTCGACGACGTGATGGGCACTCCCAGCTTGCTCTCGGTCGAGGATATCGGCGCCATCATCGAGGCGGTACGCGGTACCGTCAATCCGATCGACGCTGCCATGGCGCTCAGAAACCTTGGACGCGCACTGCCTCAGATCCTTCGAGCGGGGAACGCGGGCCGGCTCAGCATGGCCGACGTACTGGCGCTCCTCCCGCGGGGAATGCGTGCCCGTTATGGCGTGCTAGAACCTCTTCTGCGAGGCATCACCTGTGCGCCCGATCTGTCCGTTCCTGCCCGATTTGGACTCGAGGTACTTACCGCCATGATCCGTGGAGGTGTGGGGGTGCCATCCACCGGAATCGAGCGCTTACCAATCGTGCTCGCGAATCGCCTTCGTCAAGGAGTCACCCGAGGTGTGTCCGTATCGAGGGTCGATTCCCACGGAGCCGTACTCGAGGACGGATCCCGCATCAACGCCGACATCACCGTCGTTGCCACCGATGCCACCTCCGCCGAACGTCTACTCGGGGGCTTTCGGGCACCCGAGTATCACCGCGTCAACTTCGCCTACTTCGAGTCCGAATCCCCGCTCCTATCGGCACGTGCAGTCTACGTACCGTCAGTTCGACACTCGTCGATCCTCACCGTTGCCGATATCTCCCATATCGCGCCAGCGTATGCCCGCACCGGGAAGAACCTCGTCTCCGTCTCCTACCAAGAGAACGAGCGGGTCTCGCTCGAGGACTTCACCACCGAGGTCATCAGGGTGACGGGGACGAATCAGCGACTCGAACTCGTTGCGCACGGGTCCATCGAACACGCCTTGCCCGTGATCGACGTCGGACGTGCGAGTCGACCCGACCGATCCGTCTTCGCGAAGAACATCTACCTCGCTGGCGACTACCTTGAAGAACCGTCGATCAACGGCGCACTCTGCTCAGGCCGTCGCGCGGCTCGGGCCATCGCGCGTCAGGTCACCTCGAGCGGCATGCTCACCGATCCAGTTCCGAAATAGAAGAGACTCTTCATGCTCCGCAATCGCTCCTATCGCCAGGTCGAACTCGATCTTCCCCTCACCAGGCTGCTCGACGGCTCGACTACCGCTGGAATCCGCAAACTCGGAGATCGAGAGGTCGTCTTCGTCTCGTCCCGTCCTTCGGCGAACCGAGGCGCACTGACCGAAGCCGACGGCCGTCGGATCGCCAACGCCGCCGAGCTTGCCGCCAAGGTCGGGCTCCCGTTCGTACTCATCCTTTCGACCTCTGGTGCTGAGATCAACGACGGGGTACCGGCGCTACATGGTTGGGGCATGGCAGCCCGAGCCATTGCCCACTGTTCTGGGCGAGTACCAATCCTCACCGGCCTGGTCGGTCCGGCGGTCTCTGGACCTACCCTGCTCCTTGGCCTCTCGGATTTCGTGGTCGTGACCTCTGACGCCTTTGCCTTCCTCTCTGGACCGTCCATGGTGCAGAGCTTTACCGGCGTCGCCATGTCCCAGGCCGAGCTCGGTGGTGCCAACGTGCTCATGGCAAGGTCGGGTGTGGCATACGAGGAAGCAGGTGACGCAGACGAAGTACTTGCGACGCTCGCAGATCTCCTGGACTATCTCCCCAATAGCACCGACGAGCTCCCGCCTCGTCATGAGGAGTTCGGACCTATCGACGAGGAGCGTGAGGTACTCGATCAGATCATTCCTGCCTCACCCACCTCCTCGTATGACGTTCGGGACATCGTCAAAGAGCTGGTCGACTTCGGTGAGTTCATGGAGCTTCGCAGACTCTGGGCGCCTCACCTTGTGACCGGCCTCGCGCGTATTGCCGGTCGTACCGTAGGCATCCTGGCCAATCAGCCCATGATCATGGCTGGCACCCTCGATATCCCGGCAGCGCAAAAAGGTGGCCGCTTCGTACGCTTCTGTGACGCATTCAACATCCCCCTCATCACCCTCGAGGACACCCCGGGCTTCCTTCCTGGTAAGGACGTGGAGTGGCGAGGCATGATTCGTCACGGCGCGGAGTTGGCATTCTCCTATGCGGCCTGCGGCGTGCCTCGCATCTGCGTCATCACCCGAAAGGCGTACGGCGGCGCGTATATCGTGATGGATTCAAAGGGAATGGGCAACGATCTCACGCTCGCATGGCCATCCGCCGAGATTGCCGTCATGGGTGCCGAAGGCGCAGTGCAGATCCTGCATCGACGCTCGACCCCGGAGGAACAGGTCGAGCTCAAGGCCGCTTATGAACAGGAGTATCTCACCCCTTGGGTCGCTGCGGAGCGAGGCTACGTCGACATGGTGATCGAGCCCCGCCACACTCGTAGCACCATCGCGAAGAGCCTGGACCTCATCCTGACCAAGCGAGAGCGAATCCGCGCGGCCAAGCACGCGAACTCACCCCTCTAGCCAGTCGCCGCTTCGCGGGAGGTCAGCGAGCGATGCTACGGTGGTGCCATGAGCCTTGGCGACCTTCTCCGCACGAATGCGGCCTACCGGGAGTTCACCGACGAGCCCGTTACCGATCAGGTGCTTCACCGGATTCTCGACACGGCACGTTTCGCGCCTTCGGGAGGTAACCGACAGCCTTGGCGAGTCGTCGTCGTCAAGGACCCCGACGAGCGAAGGTTTGTGCGGGAGCAGTATCAGATCGCGTGGCGCGAATACGTCGCACACCTCCGAGAAGGTCTGATCCCCTTTGCACCCATCACCCATCGTCGCTGGATAACTCCGGCGGTCGACCTCGACGCTGCGCACGCGACGCCTGCGCCGAACGAGTTCGCCGACCACCTCGAGGACACACCCTGCATGCTGCTCCTTTTCGTCGACCTTACCGCGTTGGCCGTGCTCGACAACGGACTGGACCGTCAAAGCATCGTGGGCGGAGGCTCCATCTACCCGTTCGGCTACAACGTGCTCCTCGCAGCGCGCGAGGAGGGTCTTGGCGGTGTCATGACCACCGCCCTGTGTCGCCGAGAACCGGAGGTCATGGCTCGCTTCGGCGTGCCTGAGCAGTTCGGGCTCGCCGCACTCATCGCGATTGGGTATCCGGTTCGAGTGCTCACCAAGCTGCGACGTGCTGAGGTCGCCGCGTTTACAACGATCGATCGCTTCGACGGCGAGTCCTTTGGCGGTTGAGGGGTTATCCCTTGGAGCCTGCCAGGACCACGACATAAACCAGATAGCAGATGAGCAGCACGACTCCTTCGAGCCGTCGGAGTTGCAATCCGGTTCGCATGAGTATCCACATCAACCCCACGAGGAACGCGGCTGCGACTGCAGGAATCCCCAAACCTCCAATGGAGCCGTTTCCACCAA
>JBMFXL010000080.1:0-6928 GCA_049964275.1 Acidimicrobiales bacterium
CTATTGCCATTGATGAGATTCGCGAGGAGTCGATGGGTGGAAGTTCGATCGATTTCGAATTCGAACCGGGACCTGAGACGATCGTGGTCCCTTTGATGCGGCAGTTCGCGATGGCGAAGGTGTTCGCGCTTCTCCTTGAAGCCGCGGCATCCGAATATGCGTTCAAGCAGAGGGCCATGAAGGCAGCATCGGATAACGCCGAAGAGTTGGCGACCAAGTATCGGCGAGAACTGAATAGGGCTCGTCAGGACTCGATCACCACCGAGATTATGGAGATCGTAGGTGGCGCTGAGGCATTGCGCCAGAGCGACAAGTCCATCGACGAATAGATGTGCAGGAAAGAAGAGAAACCGAAAGGCTCATGAGTACCGCAGCAGAAACAGTGGAGAAGACCGAACTGGAGACGGGTCGCGTGGTTGCGATTACCGGACCGGTCGTGGACGTCGAATTTCCGCCAGCGGGAATTCCCTTGATCAATGAGGCAATCGAGATGGAAGCCGAGATCGACGGGAAGACCGTCGTGATCATGGCCGAGGTTGCTCAACAAATTGGAGAGGGACGCGCGCGCTGTATCTGCCTGAAGCCGACCGACGGTCTTCGGCGTGGTGCGGTCGTGCGTCGTACCGGGGCTCCGATCACGGTTCCGGTTGGGGACGGAGTGCTTGGCCATGTCTTCAATGTGATCGGCGAAACCCTCGACAAGACCGAATTGACCGGAGTCGAGGATCATTGGCAGATCCACCGCCACGCACCTGATTTCGCGGATCTCTCACCTCGAGCGCAGATGTTCGAGACGGGAATCAAGGTCATCGACCTCCTCGAGCCTTATGTTGCTGGTGGCAAGATCGGCCTCTTTGGTGGTGCTGGTGTAGGTAAGACCGTGTTGATCCAGGAGATGATCAATCGCGTAGCGCAACAGCACGGCGGTGTATCCGTGTTCGCAGGCGTTGGCGAGCGAACTCGTGAGGGTACCGATCTCTGGATCGAAATGCAGGAGTCTGGGGTTATCTCGAAGGCGGCGCTGGTCTACGGCCAGATGGACGAGCCACCTGGAGTTCGTTTGCGCGTCGCGCTGTCGGCTCTGACGATGGCGGAGTACTTCCGGGACGTGAAGAACCAGGATGTGCTGTTGTTCATCGACAATATCTTTCGATTCGTTCAGGCAGGTTCGGAGGTCTCGGCGCTTCTCGGACGCCTCCCGTCGGCCGTGGGATACCAGCCCACCTTGGCTGATGAGATGGGTGAACTCCAGGAGCGGATCACCTCAACGAAGGGGAAGTCCATCACCTCGCTTCAGGCGGTCTACGTACCGGCGGACGACTATACCGACCCAGCGCCGTTCACTACCTTCACGCACCTCGATGCGACGACCGAGCTGTCCCGCCAGATCGCTTCGTTGGGTATTTACCCAGCAGTCGATCCATTGGCGTCGACCTCCAATATCCTGGCGCCACACATCGTCGGAGACCGTCACTATGCGGTCGCGCGTAGGGTCCAGGAGATCTTGCAGCGCTTTCGCGAGCTTCAAGACATCATTGCGATCCTTGGCCTCGACGAGTTGTCGGAAGAGGATCGAGAGCTCGTTGCTCGTGCGAGGAAGATCCAGCGCTTCCTTTCCCAGCCGATGTTCGTCGCGGAGATCTTCACCGGACAAAAAGGGGTATATGTGCCGATCAGCGAGACCATCGAGTCGTTCGAGGCACTCTGTAACGGAGATCTCGATGAGATTCCTGAGCAGGCATTCCTCAACGTCGGTGGTGTCGAACAAGTGCTCGCGAAGGCGCGTTCACTCGAGACGGGAGCGTAGTCTTGGCGCGCGAGTTCCCGTTGGCGATTGTCACTCCGGAGCAGACCATCTTCGAGGGTGACGTGGTGTCCCTGACGCTCAGAAGCGGCCTCGGAGACATCACGTTCCTCGCGATGCACATGCCGTTCATCGGCACCGTTGCTCCATGTGTTGGTCATATCGTGGGCGCAGACGGCGTGGAAGTCGGCATGGTCTTCGATGGAGGATTCGTGCGCGCCAACGGGACCAAGGTGAGTGTCATTGCGCCGTCGGTGGCGACCGAAGGGGATCTGGTCGAGTTGGATCTCGAACGGTTTGAGGTAGAGGCACTTGCACTCGTCGAACGTGGCGATGAGCTAGGCGCGGAGGCGCTTCGTCAACAGGCAGCCCTTCGCGGCGAACTTCGGGCGAAGCTCATTCGTAGGTAGAAGTTTCTCCTTTGGCGAAGCTCCGACTCGGTGTCGCCGCATTATTGGCGGGTGATGCGCTATTGGAGGTGCAGGGTATCCGCAGGGTACTCGGTGAGCGTGGTGTCGAGCGTATGGATCCCCATATCACGCTTGTGCCCCCGTTCAATCTTCCCGTCGAGGAAGTGGACGAGTTTGTAGGTATGGTCGGTCGGACTGTTGGGAGGCATGCACCGTTCCCTGTCCGCCTCGGAGCTTCTGCGACGTTCGGTGATGAGTCTCCGGTGCTTTTCTTGGAGGTCGATGACCTCGAAGAAGCGTTTCGAACGCTTACTGAGCAGATACTCGTCTACACCCCACTCGAGAGCCTCCGGAGGGTGTACCATCCTCATTGCACGCTCGGTGATGGATTTTCCCCGGACGAGATCGCGTTGCTCATTCGATCGTTGAGCTTCTACGACCGATCGATCGAAGTGTCCTCCATTGCCATCATGGAGAAGCCTGATATGCCGCCGAAGAGTCGATGGAGGCCCTATGTGAGTTTTGAGCTTGGGGAGCATCGGCGCCTTATTCGCGGGGGCCTCGAGCTCGATCTCTTTGTGGTGTCAGACGTTCCGTCGGTGTACTCTCCGAGGTCAGGACCGAGCACCTTGGCGTTCCTCGGGTCGAAGATGCTTGGGAGATGTGACACCGAGCGCGTGTCGCCCAGGGTAGTGGAGCTTTGTGACCTGGTCGTCGACGACGAAGACATGCGTGCTCGCGGTGTCGGCCGGTCACTGTGGGAGATGACCTTGCGCTATCTCAAGACCCTCGAAGTTTCCCTCGTGATTGCGAGACCGTCGCCTGCTCAAGAAGCGTTCCTCGCCAAGCTCGGATTCGTCGAATCCGTCGATCCGTTGGTGGGCATGGCGTGTTACGGCGTGATGTCGAAACTCTGGAGCTTCTCGATTCTGTGAAATGCCTCGATCGTTCGCACGGTCTTTGACTTCGATCGCATCACCAACGACTGGGTGATCGCGATATCGGGCCGGTATCGTACACCTCGGAGGAGTTCGCCGTCAGTGATGCCCGTCGCTGCAAAGAAGCAGTGGTCGGAGGCGACGAGATCGTCGATCTCGAGGATCGCTTCGGGGTCGTAGCCTGCCTCGCGGGCTGCCTGCCGTTCTGTCTCGTCCCGCGCCCATAGCCGACCTTGGATCATGCCGTCCATGCATTTCAAGGCGGCTGCAGCGAGTACTCCTTCGGGCGTGCCGCCAATTCCAAAGAGGATGTCGGTCCCCGATTCGGGCCATGCGGTCGAGATGGCGCCGGCCACGTCTCCGTCGGTGATGAGCCGAATGCGTGCACCTGTGGATCGAACCTCATCGATCAGTTCCAGATGTCGATCTCGATCCAGGATTACTGCGGTGAGATTACGCACCGAGGTCCGCTTGGCCTTGGCGAGTGCGCGGAGATTTTCTGCGGGTGTCGCGCGTAGATCCACCACTCCGCGACCTTCTGGCCCGACGGCGAGCTTCTCCATGTAGACGTAGGGTCCAGGGTTGAACATGGAGCCACGTTCGGATACTGCGATGACACTCAACGCACCGCCTCGACCGAGCGCAGTGGGGCGCGTGCCATCAATGGGGTCGACAGCGACGTCGGTCAGTGGAGGACGACCCTCGCCTACGACCTCCCCGTTGTAGAGCATCGGTGCATTGTCCTTCTCACCTTCACCGATGACGACGATTCCCTCCATCGATACGGTATGAAGCACTCGTCGCATCGCCTCGACCGCTGCATCGTCCGCACCATTCTTGTCACCCCGGCCCATCCAAAGTCCTGAGGCGAGCGCTCCGGCTTCGGTGACGCGAACGAGGTCGAGCGCGAGGTTTCGGTCTGGCTTGGATGGATCGGAAGTCATGAGAACCCAAGTTAGTGCGCCAAATCGATGGCAGTGTGAGTTCGTCGCGCATTTCGCTCGGGTGAGGTGATCAACCGTGGCACGGCAGCCTGTCGGACCTAGGAACTGAAATCCACCTACACTTGGAGAGGTGAACCCAATCGAGCGTTGGCGGAGCGGATATCTTGCCTCGAGGCTGCGAGATGCGGATTTCGAGACCATGTCCGGCATTGAACTTGACCCGGTCTACGGACCTGAGGAGGGTGAATTCCCTGGTGTCTACCCATTCACGCGAGGGCCTTACAGCTCGATGTATCGGTCCAAGGTGTGGACCATGCGTATGTTTGCGGGTTTTGCGAGTGCGGAGGAGACCAATCATCGATTTCTGACGCTGTTGCGCAGCGGAGGTGATGGACTTTCGGTCGCATTCGATCTTCCTACGTTGATGGGAAGGGATTCCGACGACCCTCAATCTGAGGGTGAGGTAGGGAAATGTGGGGTTGCGATCGACTCCTTGGTCGATATGGCGCGCCTCTTTCAGGGCATTGACCTTTCTCAGGTCTCCACCTCCATGACGATCAACTCCCCGGCTGCTCCTATCTTTGCGATGTTCATCGCCCAAGCAGAGGACGCCGGAGTCACACGTAGGGACCTTGGCGGTACCTTGCAGAACGATATTCTCAAGGAATATCAGGCGCAGAAGGAGTACTACTTCCCTCCGCGACCTTCAGTTCGGCTCGTCAACGACGTGGTTCGATTCACCACTTCGGAGATGCCGCGTTGGCACCCCATTTCCGTCTCCGGCTATCACATTCGAGAGGCTGGCTCGACGGCCGCACAAGAGCTTGCATTCACGATTGCCAATGGCTTTGCCTATGTCGAGGCGGGAATTCGTAGCGGTCTTGCGGTCGACGACTTTGCGCCGCGTCTCTCCTTCTTCTTCAATGCACATATCGATTTCTTCGAGGAGATTGCGAAGTATCGAGCCGCGCGGCGAATTTGGGCGCGTTGGATGCGAGACCGCTATCACGCAACCGACGAACGGTCCATGCGGCTACGGTTTCACACGCAGACGGCAGGGGTATCCCTTACGGCACAGCAGCCGGAGCTCAATATCGTCCGTACGGCGATCGAAGCGCTCGCAGGTGTTCTTGGGGGTACGCAGAGCCTCCATACGAACTCGATGGATGAAGTCCTTGCGCTCCCTAGCGACAAAGCCGCCAGAATCGCATTGCGAACCCAGCAGGTGATTGCTCACGAGACCGGCGTGTCGAACGTTGCCGATCCTCTTGGTGGGAGCTATTTCGTCGAGTCACTTACTGATCGAATTGAGGCCGAAGCTGAGGCCATCTTTGCCACCCTTGACGAACTAGGGCAGGGTTCGATCCTTGAAGGCGTATTCGGAGGAATCGATAACGGTTACTTCATCGATGCGATCGGAGAGTCGGCGTACTCGTTCGAGAAGAAGGTCTCCTCGGGCCGGCGGGTCGTGGTCGGGGTAAATGAGTTCGTACTTGCGGAAGAGGAGCCGATCGAGATCCTTCAGATATCTCGGGAAGTTGAGGATCGCCAGGTTGAGTCGGTGCGGAACCTGCGCGCGTCGAGGAATGCCGAGCGTGTGCATGAGTCACTCACCTCGCTCATGAAGGCTGCGTCGCGACCGGATGAGAATTTGATGCCTTCGCTGATCGAAGCCGCACGTGCAGAGGCGACCGTGGGCGAGGTAATGGAGACGCTTGCCGAGGTATTCGGCCGCTATCGCGAGCCGTGACAGACCCAGAGATCCCTCGAGTGCGCATAGGGCCGTTGACTGATTTCGCCGGACGTTTGGGTGGAGTGCCGTCAGGCGCTTCTCAAGCCCTCTCACAGCCTCTCCTGTCTCCCGATGGGTCACTGCTCGCGTATGTCAGGGGCACGGGCGGATACCCATGTTTGTACGTTTGCCACACCGATGGCAGCAATGAACGGCTGGCTGCAGAGGTGTCGATGCCGAGCGGTTTCTTCGGATTCGGGCGCTCGTTTGCATTTACGCCCGACGGCGCGGCCATCGTGGCAGTTTCCCGGAGCGGAGTCGTAGAGGTCGACCTCGTTCGAGGAGGATGGCAAATGCTCGCCGAGGGCTCCGCGTTCACAGAGGTCGCGCTCTCATCTGACGGTCGCAGGATTGGCGTGATTGAGGATATGTCTGGCTTGACGGTAATTGACCGAACGACGGGACTCATACGCACGTTCGCATCGTTGTATCGGACCCGTCGAGATGGAGCGATGGTGCCGATCGACTTCATCATGCACCCAACCTTCGATCACACCGGTGGAAAGCTCTATGGGGTCGCATGGTCACACCCTCGACTCCCCTGGGACGGTACGTCGCTGGTTGCCTTCGAGGTTGGAGACGAAGAGTCCAAGGGTATCGGAGCGACGCTTCTGGATGAGTCCGGGGGTATCAGCCTGAGTCAACCACAGGTCGTTCGAGATCGCCTATATGTCCTTTCCGATGTGACCGGATGGATGTTGCCATGCCAAGTAGCGACCGACTCCGGCCGCCTAGACCCTCTTGCGTGGCACGGTGAGCCCGGAGATGCCGCCGAGACTGACCAGGGACTGGGGCAGCGTTCATGGGTGATCGATGATGACGCGGCGTATCTCTCGGTCAATCGAGAGGGCTTTGGTGAACTCGTACGACTCGACCTCGGGGATGGGACGCTTCAGAGCATTCGGCGTGGTGTCTTCGGCTGGATCAGTGCCGCGGGGGGCAAGGTTGCCGCAATGAGATCTGGCGCACGAGTGTCTCCCACCATCGTTTGTGGCTCGATTGATGGTGCTGGTTTGATCGCGTTGCGGACGGCGCATCCG
>JBMFXL010000081.1:0-6906 GCA_049964275.1 Acidimicrobiales bacterium
CTGCAGATGGCCTGGACGGTCTGTGCCCGAACCGGTTCGAATGCGATCGTGATCGTGCACGATCACGCGGCGATCGGGGTGGGCTGTGGTCAGCAGAGTCGCGTGGATTCGGCCAAGCTTGCCGTTCAGAAGGCCGGAGAAGGTGCTCGAGGAGCCGTGGCGGCATCAGACGCCTTCTTCCCATTCCCTGACGGGCTCGAGGTGCTCGCCGAGGCAGGTGTGGTCGCGGTGGTGGCGCCTTCGGGATCGATTCGTGACCAAGAGATTGCCGCACGAGCTGAAGAGCTTGGCATCTCCTACGTATTTGCTGGACGTCGACATTTCAGACACTGAGTTTGACGCAAGAAGAGGGAATGTCCCAAAGAGGAGGATCGGTTGACCGCGAGAATACTCAGTGGTGAGGTCGTGGCTGACGCCGCCAAGGTTCGTTACCGTGCGAGGGTCGAGGCGCTTCGAGAGAGAGGCGTATCGGTAGGACTCGGCACCATCTTGGTTGGGGATGACGGACCAAGTGCCAACTATGTCGCCATGAAGCACCGTGACTGCGAAGAGGTGGGCATCCGATCGGTGCATCGTCATCTTCCGGCGAATGTCACTCTCGAGGACGTGCTCCGTGTGGTCGACGAGTTCAATGCGGATCCGGAGGTCGATGCGTACTTGGTGCAGTTGCCCCTGCCCAACGGTATCGATGAGGAACGAGTGCTCACCGCGGTCGATCCTTCCAAGGACGTCGACGGACTCCACCCGTTGAATCTCGGCAAGCTCGTGATGGGTAAGGATGGTCCCCTTCCATGCACCCCTGCAGGCATCATCGAACTCTTGGATGCGTATGAGATTCCCGTGGAAGGTCGCCACGTCGTGATCGTCGGACGAGGCCTCACGGTCGGTCGGCCGCTGGCGTTAATGCTGTCGTCGAATCGACCTGGCTGCAACGCTGCGGTGACGGTCGTGCACTCACGAGTCCCTGATCTTGGGCGGATCGTTTCCCTCGGTGACATCGTGGTCTCCGCGGCTGGGTCCCCCGCCCTCATCACCGGTTCGATGATTCGACCTGGTGCGGTGGTCATCGGAGCGGGCACTTCCTGGGAAGGCCGTCGTCTCGTCTCCGATCTCGCCGAGGACGTCGCAGAGATTGCCGGTGCGATTACGCCCCGGCTGGGAGGCGTAGGACCGATGACTCGCTCGATGCTGTTGCACAACGTACTCTCAGCCGCGGAGCGAGCCGCATCGTGAGCACGGTGGTAGATGCAGTCCTCGGAACCTCTCCGAGCTTCTCCGTCGAACTCTGGCCTCCGCGCAACCCTGCCGGCAGGGAACGGCTCGCTGAGATTCTCGAGGTGATCCAGACCATTCGTCCTGACTTCGTTTCGGTGACCTATGGCGCAGGGGGCTCAACTCGTGAGCGAACCTTCGAGATGGTACGCGAACTCCAGGCACTTCGCTGGTCGACTCCGGTCGCCCACCTCACATGCATCGCCCACACCAGCGAAGAGCTCACTCAGATCCTTCAGGAGTACCTTGCGGCTGGTGTGACCCATCTCCTGGCCCTGCGCGGTGATCCTCCGCTTGAGGCGATGCAATCAGTGGGAGGATTCGAACTCCACCACGCGATCGATCTTCTGCGCCTCGCACGTTCCATCGGTCCCTTTACCATTGCGGTTGCGGTTCACCCTGAAGGACACCCCGAAGCAACCAGCCGGGAGCGCGATCGCGACTTCCTTGCCGAGAAGCTGCGTCTTTCGGACTTTGGGATCACCCAGTTCTACTTCGACTCGACCTCCTATCGCGAGGTCTGCAACGAAATGGCGGATCGTGGTGTCACGACTCCCATCGTTCCCGGAGTGATGGTTCCTGCAAGTTTTCGGGGTCTCACCAAGATGGCGGCACTCTCGGGTGCGAGCATCCCAGCGGGGATCCTTGCACGCTTCGAGGCGCTCGAGTCCGACCCACAGGGCTTTCGGGAGTACGGGCTAGAGCTCGCGACCAAGCTTGCGGCCACGGCTCTCGCAGATGGTGCGCCCGGGGTACACCTCTACTCCATGAACTCTGCATACGTGACCGACGCCTTCTATCGCTCGCTCTACTGAGTCGCTCTGGCTAATTTCGTTCGATACGTAATCTTCGATACAATCATCCGTGCGGGAGGGCAGTCACTGATTGCCTCGCGTACACGTTCAGGATCCCCAGAACGGTGCGCATAAGTCCCGGAGGATCGTCCAAGTGGTCGTTCGAGAGGACACCGAGTCCGAGAGGAAGATGTTGTGAGTACGTCAAACGGATCGCCAGTAGTTGTCACGGTGACAGGTGCCGCAGGTCAAATCAGCTATTCACTTCTCTTCCGGATTGCCAGTGGTGAGGTCTTCGGTCATGATCGGAAGGTGGTGCTCCGTCTTTTGGAGATCGAGCCGGCGATGAAGGCGCTTGAGGGCGTTGCCATGGAGCTCGATGATTGTGCGTTCTCCCCGCTTGCCGATATGGTGCTCACCAGCGATCTCGATACGGCATTCGATGGCACCAATGTTGCACTTCTCGTAGGCTCGATTCCACGGAAGGCGGGGATGGAGCGAGGTGATCTTCTCTCGGTAAACGGAGGCATCTTCGGACCCCAAGGTAGGGCGATTCAGGCGAACGCCGCGTCTGACGTCCGGGTGGTCGTCGTCGGCAACCCTTGCAACACCAACGCACTAATCGCTCGGGAGAACGCGAAGGACGTCCCTGCAGATCGCTTCTTCGCAATGACGCGACTCGATCAGAATCGTGCACAGACGCAGCTTGCGCGGAAGGCCGGCGTCGCGGTCGATGCGGTGACCAATATGGCCATTTGGGGTAATCACTCCTCGACCCAGTTCCCTGATTTTGAGAATGCCAAGATCGATGGTCGGCCTGTCACGGAGGTGATCGCCGACCATGAGTGGCTTCGAGGCGACTTCATTGAGACTGTCCAGAAGCGAGGTGCGGCAATCATCGATGCGCGCGGCGCATCCTCGGCGGCTTCGGCTGCCAATGCCGTGATCGACTCCGTTCGCTCCATCATCACACCGACACCTCCTGGCGACGTCGTCTCTCTTGCGATTGCGAGTCGAGGTGAGTACGGCGTGCCTGAGGGGCTTCAGTTCGGGTTTCCTGTCGTATCCGACGGGACCGAGGTCACCGTGGTGGAGGGTCTGTCGCACTCGGCCTTTGCGAAGGACCTGATCGCTAAAACTACCGATGAACTTCTGAGCGAGCGAGAGCTCGTTCGTGCGCTGCTCTGAGACCTCCAAGAGGCGGGAGCTACTCTGCGATCCCCTCAGCGATCTTGATGCCGTCGTGCCGAGAGCGAAGCCGAATCTCGGGGAGGATGATGGCGAGTACGAATGCCAGTGCGGCAACAGGTACTGCGGTGAGGAACACGCTGTGGAGCGCGCTGGCGTAGGCGACGATCGCGCTGTGATGGAGCTCGGGTGAGAGACGAGCGAGGGATTCGGGACTCCCGGTGAGCGCCGCTTTGAACGAGGTAACGTTCGCACCGTGCGGAAGAATCTTGGCGAGATTGCTCGTCAGTCGTGACGACAGCACCGAACCAAGGGCTGCGGTACCAAACGCTGAGCCCATCGACCGGAAGAACGTGGATGACGAGGTAGCGACGCCAAGATCGCGCTGGTCCACACCATTTTGAACCGCGAGTACGAGTACCTGCATCACCATGCCGACGCCGACGCCGACCACGACCATTGCCAATGAGGTCTCCAGGTAGCTCGATGCGGCGGTAAGCAGAGAAAGGAGGTACATCCCCACCGTCATCACGGCCGATCCGACCACGGGGAACACCTTGTATCGGCCGATCTTGGAGATGATCTGTCCAGAGCCGATCGAGGCAACGAGTACGCCGGCCATGAGCGGAAGTAGCAGCATTCCCGAGGTCGAGGCGGAGACTCCTCGGGCTGCCTGAAGATAGGTAGGGAGGTAGACCACCGCCCCGAAGAGCGAGGCCCCCACGAGAAAGCCCGCGAGGTTCGCGACGCTGAATACACGAATGCGAAACAGGCGGAGTGGAAGGATGGGGTCAGCAGCTACTCGTTCGCGAACCCCGAACGCGATGAGGAGCACGATACCTCCAGCAGCGGTGAGCAGGACCTGCGGAGAACTCCACGCATAGGTCTGTCCTCCCCAAACGGTGACGAGGAGAAGCGCAGAGATGCCACCTACGACGAGCAGTGAACCGAGGTAGTCAATTGGGGTGCTCACTCTCATGCGAGGGGTGTGGAGGGTCACTGTGATCAGCACCAACGCGACGATTCCAATCGGCACGTTTACGTAGAAGACCCACCGCCAACCGGGACCCTGCACGAGCCAACCCCCGACGAGTGGACCAGCGACGCTCGCGAGTCCGAATACGGCCCCGAAGTACCCTTGGTACTTGCCACGTTCACGAGGCGGAACGACGTCTCCGATGATGGTCGTCGCGAGTACGATCAGGCCTCCAGCGCCGAGTCCTTGGAGGGCTCGGAAGGCAATGAGCTGGTTCATCGAGTTCGCCACTCCTGACAGAGCCGAACCGATGAGGAAGATCACGATCGCCACCAAGAAGATGCGTTTGCGGCCATAGAGATCGGCGATCTTGCCATAGAGCGGCGCGGATGCCGTCGAGGTGAGGAGGTAGGCGGTCACGACCCAAGAGAGTCTCGTAAGACCGTGAAGGTCGCCAACGATGGTTGGCAGTGCGGTCGAAACGATGGTTTGGTCGAGTGCGGCGAGGAGCATGGCGACCATCAGGCCAACGAAGATCAGCAAGATCTCTTTATGGCTTGGATGATCTTCCGAGGGGCCTGGGGCGGCGGTGCTAATCGATGTTTCGACAAGGGCGTCGTCAGTATGTGGTCCGTCATTCATGAGTGCTCCTCGAAGGGTGGACGATCTTGGAAAAGAGGCGATAGAGCTCGGCGAGCTCCTCATCGTCGAGTACGTCGAGGACATCGGCCACTCGGTGGAGCCTCGACTCGCGAAATCGCTCGATGAGTTCGTGGGATGAGGCGGTGAGGGTCACCATGACCTTTCGCCGATCCTCCTCGATTCTTGTGCGCTCTACGACCCCAGCGCGAACGAGGCGATCCACCAATGAAGTCGCGGAACTCTCACTGATCTCGAGTGCGCTCGCGAGTGCTGACATGGAATGTGGCTCACGCTGGAGATGGGAGATGGCCTCGAGCTGATAAAGGGTCAGTGAGCCCAGTCGCTCGTCGAATGCGGATTTGGGCCGACCACCTTGAATTCGGTGTGCTAGCTCCCGCTCCACCTCGACGATGGCCGCAATGAGTGCGTTCCGCGACGCATCGGGCATGCCTGATCCGCCTTTGTTAGGGTGTATTTCAGAAATTCAGTATATCGGATAGTTAGAGTGACGAAGTAAATGTCCAAGCCGGTACGGACTTCTTTGCTACGATGTCATCGGATGGGATGGTGACATGATGGATGCCAGCTCTCAGGTCAAGATCTACGTAGATCTGATGTGCCCATGGGCATACCAAACATCGCTGTGGCTCCGCGAGATTCGGGATGTTGGGGCAATTGACCTTTCGTGGGGCTTGTTCTCCCTTGAAGAGGTCAATCGCGAGAAAGGGAAGAAGCATCCCTGGGAGCGACCATGGTCCTATGGATGGTCGATGCTACGAGTGGGGGCGTATCTTCGGAGGCGCGGCGAGGGATCGTTCGAGGACTACTACGTAGCGGTCGCTGGCGCACTCCATCGTGATGGACGATCGGTGCAATACCGTGAGGTGTTGGAGGAGGTCATGGACGAAGCCGGGATTCCGGTTTACGCCGTGCAAGCCGCCATGGACGATGAGTCGACTAACCAGGAGATCTGGGAGGACCATGAGCGAGTGCTGCTCGCTGGCGGATACGGAGTTCCGACACTCACCGTCGATGACACCCGCTGGCTGTTTGGTCCAGTGATCCGTCGCGCGCCTGAAGGCGCGGCTGCACTTGCGCTCTGGTCGGTGGTGAAGGACTGGTCGAGCTTCAGCGACCTCTACGAGCTCCGTCGCTTGAAGTCGGCCGAGGATGAACGGGCGATTGCGGAGAGCTTTGCACCGTATCTGAACGCGCGTTCGTGGCGAACCAGTCAGAATCCACACCCCTAGGGATCAGAATTCCACCTGGTCGCTGAGGCGATCCATGAAGGAGAGATATCGTGATCGACGTACTTGGACCGCTTGATCCAGAAGAGGTTCGTGCCGGACTGTTCTCAGAGTTCGACACGCTCCTCGAGGTTGCAGAGGGGTTGGACGAATGGGAGTTCGGGCTACCGACGGGCTGCGTTGGGTGGGACGTGCGCGATGTCCTCGCCCACTGTTACGGCACTGAAGCCATGCTTTTTGGCATGGATCCTCCACCCGCGGTAGAGGTCGTCCCAGGCTACGTGAGGAACCCGCTCGGGGAAATGAACGAGCCTTGGGTGCAACTGTTTCGACAAGGTCCTGCATCCGTGGTAGTTCAATCGCTGCGGGAGATCTTCGAGAAGCGCGCTCACCAACTCGAGACGATGTCGATGGATGAGTACCAGGCGGAAACGCGTACTCCCAAGGGCAAGGGTCCCTACATCTCCTTCGTCGCACTGCGCATCTTCGATCTTTGGATGCATGAGATCGACATCCGTCGTGCGGTAGGGCGGCCAGGGTCGGAGGGAACCTTAGGAGCCCTCTGGGCTTATAGTGAGGTCGGTTCCGCCATGGGATTCGTCGCCGGTAAACGTGCGGGACTCCTAGACGGTCAGTCGATCGAATTCGTGATCGAGGATGCGCCCGACGGAGCCGGCGGGTTCCGAATGGAAAGCGTCGATGGCCGGGCGACCGTGGTGCCTCGAAGTGGACCTGCCGACGTAGACGTGTTCAGCGACTTCGTGACCTTCATGGGCGCCGTCGGCGG
>JBMFXL010000082.1:0-6839 GCA_049964275.1 Acidimicrobiales bacterium
GAGCGTGACGGTGAAGCATGAGGGCTCCCTCGTTATCTGCGGGAAGTCGGACCAGCGGCGAGTCGATTCCGAAATCTGATCACCCGTCAACGCTGGATCCTGCCACTCCAATTGGACTTCTACTCGTCGATGACCACGAGGTGATGCGAGACGGGGTCTCGGCGATGTGGTATCGCTTGAGTGACGCCGTAGAGATCCTAGGAAGCGTGGCGACCTCGCACGAAGCGTTCCGTTGACGAGGGGTGAATGCATGCGACGTTGTCCACTGCGATCTTCGCATATGAGACGAATCCGGCAACGATCTCTGTCGAGAGCTCCTTCGCCGGTGCCGCGACCAGGCAGTGGTCATCATCACCGTCTGCGACGATGCGCACTATCTCCTTTACGTCCTTCGTAGAGGGGCGCGTGGATACCTCCTTAAATAACTGGGCGGAGAGGAACTCGTTCGTTAACTAGTCGGGGTCTCGAATGGAGAGATCGTGGTCGATCCCGCGATCGCGGGTCGGATGGAGCACTCCTCCGCGCGTCTCCAAGTAGGCGCGTTCTCGCCAGGCGCTCATGTCGGACTCAGTCAGTGAGAGTCGGAGGTGCTCAAACTTGTTGTGCAGGGCCCGTCAATCAACGCAGTGATCGACGATTTCGGACTCCCCGGAGCGCTTCAGCACCTCGGCCCGGTCTTCCCTGGGCTCGACGTCGTCGTTAGGGTCGATGGCTCGTTTCCCCTTGAGCTGTCTTAGACAACCGCACTCTATCGGAATTGTAAGGAGGCGCTCCAGAACGTGGTCAAGCATGCAGCCGCGGGAGGTGTCGGCATGCGCGTGCGCTGGGCCTGCGAGGATTTGGTACTTTACAGCTCGGATACCGGCAATGGATTCGCCCTCGATCAATCGGGTGGTCAATCCGATGGGTTTGGCTTGCACTCCATGCGCGAGCGAGCCGAACTACTTGGCAGCAAGCTTCGGATCTTCGCCATACGAAACGATGGGACCGCCGTGGTCGTCACACTTCCCAATGAGAAGTCGCGCGTCGTAGGAAGCTGGGGAGCGCGACCACGTGGGTCACCAAGGATCGCCTCAGCCGTTGGCGAGGTTGGCCCCGACTGCGAGCGCGAGCGACTCTGCGAGTGCACGTTGTGCAGTGGTAGCGCTTTCTTCGGACCCGTCCCATTGATCCATTGCGGGATCGTGGAGCGCACGGCCGAACGCGAAGGTCATCGGCCACGGAACGGGCTGAGGGAGGGATCGAAGTGCGTGAAGGACTGCGATCGGATCGATGTGGCGATTGTTGCCCGAGATGAGCCCCACGCCCCCGAGCCCCGCAGGAAGCGTCCGCGCCAAGGTCCTGAGCGTCATCATTGCGACCGTGTGAGGCTCGCGGGACCGATGGCTCGCCTGGCCGTCGGTGGTTGGATTGGTGAGAATGAGGAGATCGGCGGGATCGACCTCCTGTCGGTGCAGTTGCTCCCCGAGTCGCGCGAGCGTGCGCTCATGCGCAAGCGCGCACTCATCGATGTCGAAGTCACCGTCGGTCTCGATGGCCACCTGGATGAGGGGGAGTAAGCCCTGAACCTGCGCGGTTTTCGCAAAACGCGCTGCAAGATGCACGTTGGCAAGGATGGCTCGCTCGGTGGGGAGGGCTCGTTTTGGTTCGGTCCGGAGGAGCATTCGCCACTTCGCGAAGGAGGCTCCGAGCTGCCGAAGCTGCCCAAGTCGCACGGAGAGCCCATCGATGCCCTCGCTGACGAGCTCGCCCGTGCTCCCCTCGAGGACTGGTCTTCCACGATCGACCGTCGCGCCCACCTCAAGTCCCTGTTCAGTGAGTTCTGTCACACAATCGGGGACACTCAGGAGGTACTCCTCACGGAAGAAGACCCCAGTGAGCCACCTTGAGAGCTCGGGCGTGTGATGGACTACGCTGCGCCAACGTGACTGGGTCGACTCATCGGTCGAAAGTCCTCGTGCACCCAGTCGCTTGGTAAGGGAGAGTGAGGAGTCGTCGATCGCAAGCAAGCCCTTCGGCGTTGCCATGAGGCGACGTACGGTCGTCGAGGGATCGTTCGGCACTTCGTGTCCTTTCCGCGCGTTCACTCTGAATTTAGACGAGATCGATGCGTTCGATCGCGTCTGCGAAGGTGACCGATCCAGGGGTTTGGGCCTCGAAGGTCTCCTCGAGCATTCCCATGGGCTCCTTTATGGGATCGATCATCGTTTCTTCGGGTCTGACGCTGCACAACCATCGATGCTCGAGGGGGAGAGGTGGGACTGGAAGGATCCGAAGCTCCCCTCGCGCGACCTTTTCGGCTATCGATCACCTGGTGACGGCGATGGAAGAGCACCGAGATGAGCTACCGGTACTCGTCGTAGGATTCCGATTGGAGATGGAGACTCTCTTCCACTTGAATCCGGGGCTCCACTCCCACGTCGGCCACCATGTCGACTTTCCCGATTTCGACCACGACAAACTCATGGCCATAGCCGAGCGTCTCTGTGCCGAAGCGAACCATGTGATGGATGATGGGGCCAAGGCAGCGTTCGATGAGTAGCTCTGGAGTGACCCCACGGACTCGGCTCGACCACCTCGTTGACCGAGTGAACGGGGCGCGGTACGGGCGGCCTTATTCAGGACGGAGCCCGATTCGTACTCGACGGAAGCCTTTCCCCTTGTTCTCCACCTTCACGACCCGCATCTCTCCAATCTGTGCGGTCGATGCCACATGGGTCCCACCGTCCGCTTGGACGTCGAGTCCATTGATATCGACAATGCGCACGATCTCGAGTCCCTCTGGAACGAGGTTGGTAGCGGTGCGAATGATGTCGGGTATCGAAAATGCTTCTTCGCGTGGGAGGTTCGACACCGTGATGGCGCGGTCGAGAGCCACCTCTCGGTTGCAGTACTCCTCTAGGGTCTCTTTGAATCCTTCGGGAACGCTCTCGATGTTGAAGTCGAGACGACCCTCGAAGGGCTCCATGTTACCTCCGGTGACCAATGCACCGAAGTCGCGAAAGACCACTCCGGAGAGGAGGTGGAGCGCAGAGTGGGTGCGCATGAGCGCACGTCGACGTCCTTCATCGACGATTCCTTGTACGTGAGCGCCTATCTGGGGGAGTGGATCCTCCTCATGGGGAATGAGTGTGAGATCCTCCCCTTTGCGTACGCCTACGATCCTGATGTGGACGCCGTCGGCTACGAGCGCTCCGTGATCGGGAGGCTGGCCGCCTCCGCCAGGGTAGAACGCGGATCGATCGAGGACGATTCCCTCTGGGGATGCATCGAGTACGTGGGCGTCGAATACGAAGGTGTCTTGGGCTTCGAGCTCGAGGCGGGTGGTGCGACCGAGCATGTCGTGGCGGTGTGGCATGCGTTTATGGTAATCGCGACGAGGGTTTCTGCTTTGATGTGTGGATCGTCCCGTTGCCATATGGGACGATGCTTACACCAGTGAGCGCGCTGTGACGAGCGTGTGTCGCAAGATGTCGTCGTAGTGAGGACCCGCACTGCCCACGCAGACCACCGCATCCAAGGTGCGCGCGAGACGGACCTGCGCGTCGAGCACCTCCACGGTGAGATTATCGGGAATCTCGGTGTAGTTCGAGAACGGAATGAATACGTAGCGGACGGGATAGCGCACCGGCTGGGACGCGAGTTTGGAGAGCATCTCAGGATCGACGAGCGCGCATGACGTACGGCCGTCATCGATGAGCTGTCTCATGGCATCGTGCAGCTTGGGGTAGGAGAGCCACGAGGGAAGCTGCGAGCGGATACCAAGTACCATTTCGTCGACATGATCCCGAAGCATCCGCTCGACGCTCCTTCGGTATGCCCGAAGAAAGCCCGGGCGTACGAGGCTTTCGGCCGAGATGTCAATCAGTAGTCGTCGCGCAAGCGGTTCGCTCAACCCACCCGCGGCAACGACATTCCCGAGTGCGGCGAGTATGAGGAGGTCGAGACGGTCGGAGAGGCGAGCGAGCCGGGCAGGCTCCCGAAACTCCGCCTCGCTCAACGTCCCTCTCGTGGGATGGCGCCAGGTGACGACCGCGCGGGTGCAGTAGGGCGTGTCGTCATCAACCGTACGAAACGTGCTGAACGAAAAGGTGAACTCATCGCTGTTGCGCGCAAGGATGAGTCGCTGGATGTCTTCGGCAAGAGAGAGGTCAGAGGTGGGACTCGTGCGAAGGGTTCCTTTCACACCGTCGGGCGCGCCTTGACCCTTGGTGCGATACATCGCGTGATCAGCTCGTTGAATGAGGCGCTCAGCATCTGTTGCGTTTGATCTCGTGACCGAGAGTCCGAATGACGCGGTGACGAGGATCTGGTCCTTGCCGACGGTAATGCCGGTGCCGCCTATACGCTCAGCAAGTCGATTCGCAATGACCTGTGCATCGCGAGGTGAGCGTAGATCGCGAAGCAGGACCAAGAACTCGTCCCCTCCGAAGCGCGAGAGTACGTCACCCTCTTTGATGCCGCTCGCGAGGCGCTGTGCAATGAGTTTGAGGAGTTCGTCGCCGGCAGCGTGACCATACGTATCGTTCACGGCCTTGAATCCATTCAGATCGACGTACGCGACGGCGAGATAGCTCGAGCCATCGAGGGTGCTGATCGCATCGCGCAGGTGGGCGAGGAACGCTCGCCGATTGAGCGTTGCGGTCAAGGGATCGATGTCAGCTTCGTGACGCAGGTGGGCCTCTTGAGCAACGCGTTCGGTATGGTCGCGGATATTGGCGATCCACCCGGTGGGGAGGTTTCGCTCGTCGAACTGTCCAACGATGGTGAATCCGCCGATGAAGGTCGATCCGTCCTTCCTTTGACAAGGGAGGTCGAGGGTGATCACCTGACGCGCAAAGAGGCGATCGAGTACCTCGTCGGAGCGGAGGACGTGGCGTTCCGGCTCGCGAACCAGGGTCTCCGATGGGAAACTCATCAGCTCTGAAGCTGAGTACCCAAAGAGTCGTTCCGCAGCGTCATTCGCGTACGTCGCTGTCTGCTCCGCCCCTACCACGATCACTGCATCTGCGGCCTGATCGAGCGCTTTGGCAAAGCTGGCGTTTTGTCTCGCGTCACGCAATGACTGGCGGATTGCGGCACGGTAGGTGATCCCCGCGGCGAGTGTCTCTGCAATCTGCGTGAGGAACTCAAGATCATCGTCGTTGAATCGATACGGCGCACGGTCGAGCACCGCGATGACCCCAATGACGTGGTCCGTCTCGTCGCGAAGGGGCACCGCAAGATAGCTCTGCGAACGCTGTCGAGTGCGCGCGTGGGCAAGTGCGTCGATCGGCTCGACGAGCCCAAAGCGCACGAAGGCAGAGATGACGGACTGTCCGGTCGCGGTCAAATAGTTCGCAGTACCGCGACCTGAGGTTCGTTGCCGTATGTCGAGTCCAGGGCTCCCCTTTGTGGCCTCGTATTCGAGGGGTAGCGTGCCGTTGTCGAGAGCAAGGCGGACGAAGCTTGCATCGAAGACCTCGATGAGGCCTTCGAAGACGACCCCGATCCAGTCGGAGTTGTCCAAGGAGACATCGGTGAGGCGATGGGTGAGACGTCTTGTGACGGCAGTCTGACGATTGAGCCTCTCGCGGAGTCGTTCGCTGACGCGGCGCTCGATGGCGATCACCAGATCATGTTCCACGTATTGTAGCGCAGCCCATTCCGGAGCATCCGAATGCAAGCGAGTGCCCTCATAAAGTGCAATGAGCGCACCTCGTGAGTGCTTCATAGAGGTAAGGGGGACGACCAGACATCGAAGCCGCTCGTCTATCTCTGGGTCGATCTTCCCCGGAAGGACCTTGCTCGGGAGTTCATCGAAGCGTCGACGGAGAGCGAGTTGCCGGATGCTCTCCCAGTAGCGAGGCGGTGTCCCTCCCAAGGAGTCTTCGAGTAGCGCCGCGGTGGGACCGACCGATCGCACGATACGAACCACGCTCCAGCGTGGGTCCTCGGTGACGATGGCCAGGGTAAGGCGTTCGAAGTACCGGTGGAACGCCTCCATGATCGAGTCGATGAGCCGATCGGCGTCGTAGTAGTCGGTATCGGTGCCGACCAGGGATGACACGAACTCGCCGAGCACGTTGTTCGAGAAGTCTTCGCGCTGCGCCATGAACTGCTACTCCGTGCCACCAAGCTCCAAGGGACCGAAAATCGTTCCCTCGATCTGTGCCAACAAATTATGCCGTGCCTCGCTCTCATGGTAGTGAGAAGTTCGTCACTCTTTTGCTTGAAAGTTGTACGGACAACTAGTAATCTCACATTGTGTCATTGCTTGAAGTCGCCCTCACGCTGTTCGTCGCGTGTATCGCCGCGGGCCTGCTTGGTTCGCTCGTCGGACTCGGCGGCGGCATTGTCGTGGTACCCCTGCTGACGCTCGTTTATCACGTCGATATCCGTATCGCGATCGGCGCGTCGATCATCTCCACTATTGCCACCTCATCGGGCGCGGCAGCGGCATACGTAAAGGAGGGGATTTCGAACATCCGTGTCGGACTGTTCCTCGAGATCGGGACGACGCTCGGTGCGATCACAGGTGCGTATATTGCTGGTCTCGTGAGCATTCGCGTGCTCTACCTGCTATTCGGCGTGGTGTTGGTGGTTTCTGCATATCAGATGATCCGCGGTGGCTACCACGACCGGAAGATCGCCGGCTCCACCAAGGACGTCTGGGCCGACAAGCTGCGCCTCCACGACAGTTATTTCGATCGTGGCACCCAGACCACGGTTGCCTACAAAGTGGCGAACACCAAGCTCGGACTTGGTCTGATGTACATCGCGGGAGCCGTATCGGGGCTGCTTGGAATTGGCTCGGGCGCACTCAAGGTGCCCGCGATGGACCTTGCGATGCATCTCCC
>JBMFXL010000083.1:0-6716 GCA_049964275.1 Acidimicrobiales bacterium
CTCGTAGTCGTCGGTGACGCGCTGGTGAACCATGCCAAGAGATCGCATCTGTACTCACCGAGCTTCGCACACATTTTCCGTCATCGCTCGACCGCCGGAACCACCACAGGTCGTCCCACCCCCGCTACTCGCCGAGGAGACGACCTCCTCCGATGACCACTTGGGAACCACCGCTCTCCGACGACGTAGCGCAACGAGGCAAGAGCCTTCGGACCGGATGGACAACGGGCACATGCGCCGCAGCGGCGACGAAGGCAGCACTCTTGTGGCTCATCACCGGCGAACGGCCCTCCCAGATCGAGATCGGACTTCCTTCAGGAACGCGGGTGAGCTTCGAAGCGCACTACGGCGACGAAGTTGGCACCGCATACGTTATCAAAGACGCCGGTGACGACCCCGACTGCACCGATGGTGCCCACCTCACAGCGACAGTCACGCTGAACCAAAGCCCCGACGATACCCTCGAGATCGAAGGTGGCGAAGGAGTAGGGCGGGTCACGCTTCCCGGTCTAGGCCTTCCGGTTGGGGCGCCAGCGATCAATCGAGTACCGCAGCGGATGATTGCGGAAGCCGCCCGAGAGGTGACCGACCGCGGTGTTCGCATCGTCATTTCAGTTCCCCATGGCGAGCGCATGGCACAAAAGACGTCCAATGAGCGTCTTGGGATCCTTGGCGGTATCTCGATCCTGGGAACCACAGGGATCGTGCGACCGTTCTCCACCGCGGCATATCGAGCGTCGGTCGTCCAGCAGATCGACGTCGCTACCGCACAGGGCTCCACGGAGATCGTGCTCTGCACTGGTTCACGCTCTCAGAAACTCTCTGAGCGGCGGTACCCCCACATACCTCTCGTCGCAATCGTCGAGGTCGGAGACTTCACCGGCATCGCGCTTCGTCGCGCGGCCTCGAAGCATGTTGCTCAGGTTCACTTCGTCGGCATGGCAGGCAAGATTGCGAAGTTGGCGGCCGGGGTCATGATGACCCACTTCCATCGCTCCAAAGTCGACACCGAACTCCTTGCGGAGATCGCACGTGCGACAGGTGCAAACCCCCTCGTCGTAGAGGGTGCCACCACCACCAATACTGCTCGGCACTTCTTCGACCTCTGCGTGACTCACGGTGCGACCGACGCACTCACAGAGCTTTGCCGTCGGGCCGCAGCGAACTGTGAGGCCCACACCGCCAACACCGTCGCGGTCGACGTGATCATGGTGGACTTCGATGGAGAAGAGGTCGTCGCCGTTGCCTGAACCGATCATCGTGGTTGGCGTCTCCGGCCGAATCGCCGACCTCCCAAACAGTCGAATCCAAGAGATCATCGATGCTCCCATCGTGGTTGGTGCGCCGCGACTCAAAACTCAGGTCGACGAACTCAACGCTCGCTTCGTGCCGATCAGCCCTCGAATGCGGGAGACCTTAGAATCCCTCAATCTCGAGGGTGGTGGCGTCGTCCTCGCGTCAGGTGATCCCGGCTTTTTCGGTGCCACCAGGTTGCTGGCAACGATCTTCGGCACCGAACGCCTCCGAATTCATCCTGCGCCTTCGTCGGTAGCACTCGCATTCGCGCGATGCGCAATCCCCTGGGACGACGCGGTTGTAGTCTCCGCTCATGGACGACCCCTCTCGGACGCGATTGCGAAAGGCGCGAACGCAACGAAGGCGGCATACCTCTTATCTCCCGAGAATCCTCCAGAACGCCTAGCACAAGAGCTCGTGCGCCTTGGTTACGCGCCCTCCGGGATGGTCGTCGCCGAGCGTCTCGGAGAACCAGACGAAGCCGTGATCAAGACCACTGTCGCAGAAGCCGCCATGGGACGCTTCGATCCTCTCTCGGTCGCGATCGTCCTCTCTCAACCCCAAGGAGCAGTGGCACCAAACAAGTCCCTTGCGTTCGGCGCACCCGACGAGAACTTTGTACATCGCGACGGCATGATCACCAAGTCTGAGATCCGAGCGGTCATCTTGTCGAAGCTGGCACTCCCCCGATCTGGGCGGTTGCTCGACATAGGCGCGGGCTCAGGCTCAGTCGGCATCGAGGTATCACTACTATCGCCTGCCCTCGACGTGATTGCAATCGATTCCGATTTCCAAGCAATCGCTCAAATCAAGACCAACGCCGTTCGCCAAGGTGCCAACATCACCGCCGCGCACGGCGACGCACAAGATCTCATCCCTGCCTATGCCCCCTTTGACCGGGCGTTCGTCGGTGGTGGCGGGCTTGATACGCTGCGCCTTGCAATCGCACACTGCAGCCCTGGCGGCATCATCGTTGCAAGCTATGCCGCAATAGACCGTGCAGCGGAAGCGGCATCGCTGTTAGGGTCGCTCGTAGAAGTGTCAATCTCTCGAGGCGTCAGACTCCCTGACGGCGGCACGAGACTGCAAGCACAGAATCCGACCTTCGTAACCTGGGGAACCGTGCCATGAACGCCATTCTCTCTGTCGCGCCCACCCGTGGGGGTCGAATGCTCGCGACCAAGCTCCCCTTCGCTATGGCCAACTCAGGAAGTGTCCGAGAGGTACTGGCCGAGGCATGGGATCAGGTGGACGCGCTCCTGGTATTTTTGGCCGTGGGTGCAACGGTACGGCTCATCGCACCGCTGCTCCGCGATAAAACTGTTGATCCTGCCGTGCTTGCAGTCGACGAGCTCGCGCAACATGTCGTAGTCGTCGCAGGCGGCCATCGTGGTGGTAACGATCTCGCGAAACAGGTCGCAGCAATCCTCAAAGCCGAGGCGGTCATCAGCACGGGGACCGACCTGATTGGGGCACCTCCCCTCGACTCCTTCGCGGGATGTATCGTCGAAGGCGACTATCGAACGCTCGCGTCGCGAATGCTGGCAGGCGAAAAGCCGCTCTTACTGAACGCTATGAACTGGCCCATCCCGAGACAAGATGCTTTTGGTGATGGGCCGAGTAGCCTCCTCGTCTCAGATCGCACGAATACGAACTTCGACGCCCCGATACTTCGGCCACCTTCCCTCATGCTCGGAGTTGGCTGCTCCTCAGACGCGACCGAGGATGAGGCCAACGCAGCGATCGAGGCAACCCTCTCGGCCGCACAGCTTGCTCGAGCGAGCGTGGCAGGTGTTGCAACGATCGATAGTCGAAGCACGCATCCCGCGATCACGGGTCTGGGACTTCCGATCCTGAGTTTTGCGCCTCGAATCTTGGCCGAGGTTGAGGTACCTCATCCTTCGGCCGTGGTCCACGACGCCGTCGGTACTCCTTCGGTGAGTGAGGCTGCTGCGACGCTTGCATCCCAAGGCGGCGAGCTCATTGTTCCTAAACAGATCTTCGGTCGAATCACCGTCGCGGTTGCTCGCGTCAAACCCAAGGGGACCCTGCATGTGGTAGGTATCGGCCCCGGGGATCCGATCGAGCGAACCCAACGAGCAACGAGCGCAATACGACATGCGCATGCCATCGTTGGCTTTTCCGGCTACCTCGATCTCATTAGCGACCTCACCAACTCAGCACAAGATCTCTACCCAAGCCCCATCGGAGCCGAGTCGGCGCGTGTCTCTCATGCCATTGCGCTTGCCGAAGAGGGCCTCGACGTCGCACTCGTCTGTTCCGGAGATGCCGGTGTCTATGCAATGGCAAGCCTGGTCTTCGAGCTCCTTGAACACCATCCTACGCCCGTCGAAGTCGACGTTATTTCTGGCGTGACTGCAGCGCTGTCGGCGGCGGCTCGACTCGGTGCCCCGCTCGGCCACGACCATGTCGCGATCTCCCTCTCGGACCTGCTGACACCTTGGGAGCTGATTGAAAAGCGCATCATGCTCGCCGCACAAGGCGACTTCGTGGTCACTTTTTACAACCCTCGATCACTCGGCAGGGACGTACAGCTGTCAACGGCGCTTTCGATCCTGAAAGCACATCGCCCGCCCGATACTCCAGTAGGATCGGTCCGCAATATTGGACGCAGGGACGAGACTGTATTGATGACAACCCTCACTTCATTCGATCCCACCACCGTCGACATGCTCACCACCGTGGTCGTTGGCTCCTCTCAGACACGTTGGTCCCAGGGACGCATGTACACCCCGAGAGGCTATGCAGTATGAGCGTGGTGACCATTGCTCGTGCCGATGACTGCACCTGCTGCGGGCTCTGCGTCATTACTTGCCCGACACAAGCGCTGGTACCCGGACCCCAGCTTCCCCGACTTCATGAGAAGCTCTGCACCGGATGCCTTGCGTGCATCGAGGTCTGCCCGCGCAACGTGTTCAACGAAAGATCTGCTCCGTGATCCATCACATTGAGCAAAAAAGCTACGAGATCCTGCACTCACGTCTCGATTTGAGCCATCTCCCGCTCCTTGAACGCGACGTCATTGAACGCACCGTTCATGCAACTGCCGACCTCGAGTACGCAACCACGATGCACTGCAAAGAAGAGGATCTCACGGCTGCCGTCAGCGGGCTTCGACTTGGGTGCGCCGTCGTGACCGACGTCGAAATGACCCGTTCAGGGATCAGTACGTATCCTGCCCAATGCTACCTCTCCCGCGGACGATCACGCGAGGGACGCACGCGCACGGCAGACGCGATGGCCCAGGCGATCGCCGAACATCGATCGAACACGATCTTCGTAATCGGATGCGCGCCAACGGCTCTGTTCGAATTGATCGATCGTTATCAGAAAGGCGAGGTCGACCCCCTGTTGGTGATCGGGATTCCCGTGGGATTCGTAGGTGCTGCCGAATCCAAGGTCGCGCTCTCCGAAAGCGGATGTCCGGCGGTCTACAACGATGGTGAAAAAGGCGGCTCAGCAGCAGCATCAGCGGTGCTAAACGCACTCTTACGACACGCGAGGTCCGAACCGTGAATCATCCGTCTCCTTCCTATGACGCGCTCCTTATCGTCGCGCACGGCTCGACGAGCGCCGATGGGGTGAAAGAGATCCTGGGAATCGTGCCTGAACTGCGCGCGCTCGTGGATGAGCACGTGCGCGTCGAAGTAGGGTTCTTAGAGCTTGCAGAGCCACCTGCGATCACTGTGGCAATGGAGCTCGCCGAGAGTGGTGCTCGCCATATCGTCGTCGTACCGTTGATGCTCAACGCGGCCGGACACGCACGATCAGACGTCCCTGCCGTCGTTCTGACCGCTCGCAACCGCTATCCAGACGTCACGTTCACCTACGCAGAGCCCCTGGGGAAAGAGTTCGCACTATTGGAGCGCGGACGCGACGCGCTTCAAACCGCAGGCGGCACCGGTAAGCCACTCCTCGTGTTCTTCCGCGGGGCCTCTGAACCTTCCGCGAACGCCCAGTCCTACGAGATCACGCGCCTGCTCGCGGAACTCAACGAGTCACGATCGTGCTTCACGGGCTTCTCTGGTATCACGTGGCCATCGATCGACGAAGCGCTCGCCCAGCTTCATGCCGTAGGGCATCGTGAGTTCGCCGTACTGTCATGGTTCCTCGCAACCGGCGTACTCGTCGATCGTATCAACGATGCAGTCACAACGTTCGCTCACACACATCACCTCGTCGTACGAAATGCCGGCCACCTGGGCATAAACCGGGCAATCGCCGAGCTCGTCATCGAACGCGCGGACGCGGCGGTCAAGGGAGCGGTTCAGACGCCGTGCGATCTCTGCGCCTATCGACGTCCCTATCCAGGACTTATCGAACGAATCGGTGCCCCTCGAGGTCAAGGCCACTCTCACTTCGCCGACGAACACCTTCATAGCCACCGATAGCACCAACCTCTCTCGTCTCACCGCATGGGTGAGACACGCGAATGAGCAACGTTTACCCATGACTGAGTCCACCCAGTACCGCTAGGGTCCTCGCCTTTTCGTGCGAGTCGGATCTGTCTCAGTCCAACGGTCCAGAACATCACCTAGCAATGCTGACTGTCACATCAACCTGCCGGCCTGTCACCGCTACCTGTGAGTTGGGTCTGTGGCGAGTGTTTATTGTTGCGAATCGTTGGCATTAAGGACCTAGACAGCGCGACTGCTAAATTGCGCTCCCAGCACGACCATGCCAACACGGGCCACCACAACATGCTTGCCGAGACAACGAATCGTCGATGCAACGGGACCTCATGACTGCGCACAAGTCGGTCCGGTCTATCTCCGGCCGGTCATCTTTCCACAGGAGTCCACAACACCACTATGATGACGCCCGCCGAGAAGACCTCCCTAAGCGGCTACACCTGCACTCAGACCTCCCGAGTTCACGACCTGCCTCGTATGCTCCGTACTTCTTGATGCATCGTCCTCCACGAGGACCGCGTTGCCGACAGGGTCCACACGGTGGGGAGTATTCTCAAGGATCACCCGTTCGAGAAGGATTCGAATGAGCGTCAATGTTCAAGGGAGATCCTCCTTAGTACTCACCGCGTGAGACTAGACTGCCTACAAAGAGTCGCGCCATGACCGACAACCTAGGTCCGAAATAGCTACCATAGATTTCAGCGCACCGCATAGCGCGGCCGGAGAAGGTTGGTGGTCATGACCGCATGGCGCTCCTTAGTTCGGGCGTACCCCTCAGGCGTGCGCATGCTCGGAGCCGATGCTGCGATCATCGCGTCGTTCGCGATCACTTGGCTCGTTCCCGGACTGGGCTTTGGCTACTTCGGGAACGCATTAATTGGCCTCTTCGCCTTTGTCACGCTACTCGCAGTGCTCGCTCTCCTATCGCCCAAGCTGACACGGAGGAAGTTGGTATGGAGGAATCCAATCCAGCACCGTGGCCTCGTG
>JBMFXL010000084.1:0-6664 GCA_049964275.1 Acidimicrobiales bacterium
GAGCAGTGCCGGAGCTACTCCCGCCATTGGCTCATCGAGCATCAACAGTGACGGCTGCACCATCACCGCTCGCGCCAGCTCGAGGAGGCGTTTCGCCCCTCCAGAGAGATTCGATGCAGTCTCATTGCGAAGCTCGTACAGTCCGAACATATCGAGTATCTCCGACGCACGCACCACGAGGACCCGCTCCTCAGTACGAGTGCGTCGACGCGCAAACACGGCGTCGAAGAGTCGCTCCCCAAATCGGTTGGGATGAACCACGAGGAGATTCTCGAGCACCGTGAGTGCTCCGAACTCTCTTGGAATCTGATAGGTGCGAATAATGCCCCTGCGAGCACGCTGGAGTGGCGAGAGCAGGGTGATATCTTCCCCACGAAAATACACCGACCCACTACTTGGGCGAACTGCGCCGCTCACGACATTGATCAAGGAGGACTTACCTGCACCATTTGGTCCAATCAGCCCGGACACCGTTCCCGCGTGCACGACAAAATTGCATCCTCCAAGGGCGCGAAGACCACCGAAGGAAAGCGAGACATCTTTGACTTCAAGCAACGGCTCGCTCGTCATACCTCCTCAACAGTTGATCCTCTTGCGCCTTCCCCCGCACCGCCGGAAGGCATTCGCGTGCCCCTGGTACTGGACAATGGAATCTCGAGAAAGCCTCCCCCACGCTCGGGAATCAGACCTTGAGGTCGAAACCAAAGCACGGCGATCACCAGAACGCCGATAATGAGATTACGCAGATTCGGCACCAAATATGCAGACGATGGCGAGATCGAAGGCAGGAAGCGAGTGACCTGGTTGAAGAGCACCGCGACCACCACTGATCCGACGAAGCTGCCGAGATTGTTGGCTCGGCCGCCGATCAGAAGAGCCGCCCACACTACGAAGGTTGTGCTCGGACTCCATCCCGAGGGGGAAAGCGCCCCGATGTACTGAATCTCCAAGATTCCTCCGATACCGACGATCACTGCTCCAATGACCATCGCGACCATACGAATATGGAAGGAACTTTTGCCAAAGGCGTCCACGACGTCTTGATCCTCGCGGACAGCGCGCATGACACTTCCAAGTGGAGACCGATACAGTCGGTTAGCGAAGAGCCAAATCACCACCATCACGAGACCGCAGACGCCAACAAAAATCCATGAGAACGCAGTCGGACTTCCTACCGCGAGCGACCCAAACGGTTGCACCACATTGAAAAGCCCAGACCAACCATCGAACAGTTGCGTCTGGTTACCCGCAAGACCAAACAACATCGAGCCGACCGCGAGCGTAGCGATGGCAAGATAGTCACTCCGAAGTCGCTTGAGCGCAACGAGCCCTACGAGATACCCAAAACCGGCCGATGCAGCGATTCCCGCGAGGGTCGCGAGTGGCCACGGCCAGTGCAGGCCCAAAATGTAAAAAATCTGATTGGATCGATCCGCTGGTGGCATCGCGAACACGGCGTAAAAGTACGCGCCCACCGCCATAAACGAGATGATCGTGAAATTCAAGATTCCCGCGTAGCCGAACTGAACATTGAGGCCGATACTAAAAATGTTGAAGATGAAGAGGAACACCAAGATGGTCGCGAGGTAGCTCAGCACGATGTTCATACCCTCACCTCTCGATCATCGTCCCCGGTCACACGCACGTTCTTAGGATCTTCCCTTGGCCGCAATAATCCCCTGAGGTCGGATCAACAGCATGATAAGGAGCACGGCGAACGCGATGTACTGCTTATCAGCCGACGAGATGAACGACGCAGAGATCTCTGTTGCGAGTCCGATGATCAACGCACCAAGCATGGCTCCATACGCCTGCCCAATGCCACCGAGTATCACCGCCGCAAAGACGATAAAAAGCATCGCATCCCCCGACGATGTCTGAAACGACACAATGTTCATGCCAAGCACGATGCCGCCGAGCCCGGCGAGACTCCCACTTAGAAACCACGTCCAACGGGTAACGTACTTGGTGTCAATGCCCGACGCGCGTGCGAGATCCAAGTTGTCCGACATCGCACGCATCGATTTTCCAAGTGCCGTTCGTGAGAGAAGTAGATGAACCGCGACCATGGTGACGATTGCGACGAAGATAATCGCGAGCTGCGCGACCGTAAATGAGAACGGCCCGATCGAGACCGGCTGACTTTGAGAGATCGGATACTCAAGAAAGCTCGGGCCGTAGATGATCTGCAACAGGCTGTCGATGATGAGCGAGAGCCCAAAGGTGACAATGAGTAAGACAAACCGGCTATTGCGCCTCCGCACAAAAGGATCGAGGAGCGTCTCAGAAATCACGAGTGCAACGAGCCCAGTCGCGAGGGTCGCCGCCACCACTGAGAGCCAGAACGGAAGATGGAGGGTCGAGGAGAAGCTATATGCCAGGAACATGCCGATGGCGAGGTAGCCACCATAGGCAAAGTTCACGTAGTTCGTCACCCCAAACTGAAGGGTCAGTCCCACGGACAACAGAGAGAGGATGGACGCGGTCACAATGCCGAAACCTATGGTGAGCAGAACCAGTGTCACTGTCTCCCCCCTTCACTTCCCCTTCAAATACCTCTGTTCGAGTTCATTTCAGTCACCTGGAAACGACCCTCGTATCATCTGAGCCCGCCAGACTTCCCCGTCACGACATCTCCAAGAGCCTAGGTCAGGGTCAGGTCCTCTTTACGAACTCCGATAGGGCGAACGAATCGGCTCGCTCCACGGCGATGACGCGCCCTCGTATACCTTGGGTCCGAGTCTGAAGTGCTGTGCTTGCTCCTCTGTCTCTATAAACGGTAGGTCCATCGGAAACAGATCAGCGCCCCGGGGGCGAGGACCAGCCTTCGATACGTGGCCCCAGAGAGAATGGCCCACTACCTCCTCGGCAAGGTGCGCCGCCTCGATAAGTTTCGCAAGATTGACTCCCGTATCGATACCGAGTTCATGCAACATGTCAACGAGATCCTCGGTAGGGATCATCTGGGTCATCCTGCCATGACCACCGTAGGGACACCCACCCATGCCGCCAACCGACGAGTCGAGCACAAGCTCACATTCTGCATCGAGCGCCCGGAGCGCCTCATAGGCAGAGACGAGTGCGACGCCTCGGGCATTGTGAAGATGAAGCTGGAAACGTCGAATCTCCGGCCATCGCTCTCGCACGGCCATCAGCTGCTCAAACACCACGTTGGGCATGTTCCAACCCATGGGATCCCCTAGGCGAATCCGATCCACCAGAATGCCGGCCTCACTCCACAATGAATGCTGGCGCTCCAAGAGCTCCATGCGCTGCGAAAGCGTGAACTGGCCGAGCCAGTTCGATCCCCACGCGGCGTTCAAGCCTATGCCAGCGCGCTCAGCTCCCTGCGCTTTTGCGCCCGCGACAATTCCCGTCCATGCGTCGATCTCCTCCTGGCGGGACCGGTTGGTGTTTCGGCGCACGAATACGTCACAGACATGGACCGACGTTCTCGGGGTCGTGTCCGGCGGAGAAAGTGGCGGTACGTACTCCATCATCCGCTCGACACCTCGCCTATTGAGCGCAAGAGCGCTGTAACGCACACCCTCCACCGGTGTGAAACCCTTCACGATCTCCTCGACCCTTGCCATCTGAGGCGTCCACTTCGGACTCACGAACGAACCGACGACAATCGATTTCAATCCCGTACCCGAGAGAGCATCGAGGAGCTCGATCTTGGCTTCGACAGGAATGTCATCGCTTTCGATCTGCATACCTTCACGCATCGCCTCCTCGACGATATGAACCTTCGGGTAGTTCGGAGTCAGGTCATCACTTGGCACTTGCCCTCCTTGGTTTCGCGGTAAATTGTACGACTCGCTGATTCACCGTGCACCCAGAGCGCCAAGCGGCGCGCTCTCGTCGTACCACGATGCGTACTCACCGAGAATCTCTGCGGAATGTTGACCAAGAGTCGGCGGCGGCGACAGCGGTGAGAGTGCCTCACCATCAATACGAACGCCCGTTCCCACCACGGAGATCATCTCTCGTCCAGGGAGTTCCAGCGGAATCTCATGAACGAGCCCACGCTCTCGTACCTGGGCCTGGGTCAGTGCAGATTTGACATCGAGTACTCGACCCGTGGGCACGTTGGCGGCGGCAAACAGTCGCTCCCACTCCTCCGCGGACCTCTGAGCGAGCACCGTCTCCATCTCAACTGTGAGTTCACGCCGATGCTTCCGCCTATCATCACGGGTCGCGAAACGCTCATCCTCTAGGATGTCAGGTCGCTCCAGCACGCGACAGATCGCAGTGAACTGTTCTTGAGTGTTCGACGCAAGCACCAGCATCCCATCGAGCGTTCGGAATGCCCCAGAGGGCGACGAAGCGTCATTGTCATTGCCCATACGACTCACGCTTCGATCGCTGATGAGCTGTTCAGAGACGACCCATCCCATCGAGGTAATCGCACTATCGAGCATCGACACGTCGAGATGGCAGCCCTTGCCACTCTGAGATCTCCCAACAAGTGCCGCGCACACCGACATCGCAGCCACGTAGCCTGTCAACGTATCGCAGATGGGAAAGCCCGTACGCACGGGATCACCGTCTGCAAATCCGGTCACACTCGTCATCCCTGAGAGACCTTGGATGATCTGGTCGTACGCCGCTCTGGTGGCATCAGGCCCGGTTTGCCCAAAACCGGTGAGCGAGCAGTAGACGAGCAGTGGGTTGAGCGCATGCACGTGCCCCCAAGAGAACCCGAGACGTTCCATAACTCCGGGCCGCATGTTCTCCACCAACACATCAGCCTCACTCAGCAAACGTTCGAGCGCTTCGGTGTCGGATGGATCCTTGAGATCTAGCACGATCGACTTCTTACCGCCATTTTGGGCCAGGAAGGGCGCACCCATACCAACCTCGGCAAGTGCCTTTGCGCTCCCCATGTCCCGCGAGACATCGCCGACCCCTGGTCGTTCAACCTTGATGACCTCCGCACCTAAAAGCGCGAGATGGAAGGTCGCGAACGGCCCTGAAAGGACCGTTGTGAGATCGATAATACGAATTCCTTCAAGTGGACGGGCCACGCAGCTTTTCCTTTCACAGTTCTACCGAACACATTGGCTAACGAATTGAGAGGATCAATACTCGAATGCAAAGGAGCAGACACGACGTACACGGCGTGTCGCTTGGACAGAGGCGGGCCACCAGAACCAACGCACAAACGAGAGCGTGTAGAGGGCGACGCGATGCACTCATTCGCGCGAGTCAGGCGCAACCAAGCAAGTCGGGAGAGGCGGACAACTCATCGAACTGCCCTACCCCTCCCATGGAGTCTCCACGTCGTCCGACAGATCCGCCTAGGCGGAACTGCGGGACAGCTGTGGCCTAGCCCTGCTTCGCGACTACCGACGCCAGCTGTGCAGGAGTCACATAGCCCTTCTGCACATTATTGAGGCTGGAGGTGAAGCCAACCATCTGGAAGCCAGAGAAGACGTTGTGGAACTTGTTGAAGTCGTCATTGCCTGACGCACCTTGGTAGTTGATCTTCTTGCCGGCCTTGATCAACGCCACGCAAGACGCGTAGGTGAAGCACGCCTTTCCAGGAGGATTGGATACTTTGACGACATCTTTGATCCATACCTTCGGATTCGTCGACTTCGCGTAGGTCATCGCAAGAGACGCGATCACCACGGAGTCATATTCGTTGAACGTAGTAGGAAGAATCGTCGTCGTCCGCCATACCTGCTGGTAATCAGCGAGGAAATGGTTGTACGCGTCATTTGCGCTACTCGGAGTGGCGGGCAACGCGGCTATCAGATCCTTCGATGCGGTTGGACCAAATGACTTCGCATACGAACCCTGAGGTGCGGACTGAAGATCATCTCCGATCCAAGGGATATTCATGTCGCCGAGCTGCTGACCATTCGAGAAGAGCGTCGCGGCACTCTGAGTGTCCATTGAATCGAAGATGACCTGTGGCTTCCCTGCAAAGGCCTGCGTCAACTCAGAGCTGTACGACGACTGATCTGGGGTCAAGGTGATATTCGTGAGAATCTTGCCCCCGAGCGCCTTGAACGCCTTTTCAAGCGGCGGAACAAAGCCCTGCGAATTGGCCGAGTTGTCGAAGATCAACGACGCCGTCTTCCAACCATGTTTGATCGCGTAGTACGCCATCGCAATCGACTCATTAGAGTCCGATGACGACGTGCGGAACACGTAGGGATTCTTATTGGTGTCGAGTGTCGTCAAACCGCCAACCATGAAGTCTGCGACGTTGTTGGGCTTGAACTGATTGATGACCGCCTCAACCGTTGGCGAGAACGGACCAACGATCATCGTTGGGTGGCTCAACATCAGCTTTCGAAACGCGGGCAGCGCGTCCACAGAGTCCGCCGCATCGTCGACATACACGCTCTTGAGCTGATGCCCAAGCACTCCGCCGTTGTGGTTGACCTCGTAGATTCCCACCTTCATGCCGTGCGTTGCCCACGTTGACAGGAGCGACTTGGTGCCGGTGAAGGGGAACATCCCGCCGATCACGAGCTTAGAACTGCTCGCGCTCGCCACCCCAGAGCCCACACCTACCACCGCTACCGCTGTCGCTGCGGAGACCGCAGCCAAAGCCTTGAGTCGGCCCCATCGGCCCATACTCTTCGCTCGATAACCCATTAATACCCCCTGATATCAAACGCAGCTGAGACCGTCTCACGCCTGCGAG
>JBMFXL010000085.1:0-6590 GCA_049964275.1 Acidimicrobiales bacterium
GTCGGAGATGAGCAGTCCGAGCACTCCCTCACCCTTTGGAAGCGCACCGATGCGAGCGGCCTCGACATCGCCGATTCCCTCGGTGATGAACTCTACGAGGTAGGTTTTCGTTTCGTCGAGGACTCCAATGGCACCGAACGATGCACCGGTGAGCGCCATACCCGAGGTGAGAAGTCGTCGCAAGACCGACGAGAGGTCGAGTTGGCTGCCCACTAAGAAAAGCGCGTCAACGAATGCTCGAAGTGAGCGGTGACTTGAAGTCTTGAAGGTATCCATCAATCCGCGCTTCATCCGCAAAGTAGGCTGTAATTGTTTTGAGTGTACCCGTAGCCTTGATGGGTGGATATGCAACCGATCTCCTTCGTCGAGCGGATTCTCGACGCTTCCGTTCCTGATTTCGACAACGGCGGTGCGTTTAAGGATGTGCCGATCATCTTCCGTATCGACCCATTGCTTGGTCTCTCATGCCGTATCATTTCGGGTGAGAAACTCCAGCCAACGGAGCCAGCGGATGTGGGAATCCTCAGAGAGCGACGCGGGTTCTGTCCTTTTTGTGCTGACACGATCGAGGAGGCGACGGCCCCGTTCCCTCGAACGGTGATTCCAGAGGGTAAGGTTCGCGAAGGTCGTTGCGTCGTTGTACCCAACGTGCTTGCCTACTCGAGCTATTCAGCGGTTGGGGTGTACGATCCATCGCGCCATTTCCTGGGTATGGGCAATTTCGATGAGGCGCTCGTGGGCGATGCATTATGGGCGATGGTGCGTCATGCACGTGCAGTCAAGGACCATGATCGGGAAATGACCTACTTCTCCATCAACGCGAACTACATGCCTTCTTCGGGTTCCTCCTTGGTGCATGCCCATCTCCAGTCCAGCTGCGACGTGGTTCCCCTGAGTATGCAGCGACTCCGGGGGGAGGCATCAAGACGTTTCCTCATGGCGAACGGACGATCCTACGGCGAGGTCCTCATTGAGGCCGAGCGCGGTGGACCACGATGGATTGGCGAGAGTGGTCCAGTGGCCTGGTTGACTCCTTTCGCGCCGACCGGATTTCACGAGGTATGGGGATACGTACAGGGCGTTCGGGATGTGCCAGAGCTTGACGAAACGACGACGAGATCACTCGCGCATGGCGTGGCTCGGGTGCTTGGTGCGTACTCGGGTGCACATCTCAGTGCGTTCAACTTCTCTCTCCAAGGTGGGGGTCCGGACGCGAAAGAGAACGGTACGGAGCTCTTGTTCCGCATCGTCTCTCGTGCCCCGATCGAACCCTATTACCGAAGCGAGATCACCTATTTCGAGCGGTTGGGATTGGAGGCCATGATCGACCAATCACCTGAGAACTGGGCGGACACGGTTCGAGCGCACTTCTGAGTTACATGATTTGCAATGTACTGTATTGAAAAAAGAGTAAGTATTTACTAATTGTCGCGAGCTTCTCTGCCGATGGAAAGCGGACTGGTGGAAAGGAGTCCCGATGAAGCTTGCGCAGAAGACAAACATTCTTCTCGCCCTTGTTGCCGTGGTAGCGATGCTTGGGTCCATTGTGGTATTTCTCATGGCGTCCTCGTCACGTACTGCAGTAGAGAACTATCAGACCAAATACGAGGCCGCGCGGATTGACGCACTCAATCTGGTCACGGATTTTTACGTCTTCGACGACCAAATGAACATGTATGCCTTGGTGGCTGCGACGCTACATGGTCAGCAACAGTTGGCGCACACCACCTACGAACAGGCGCAAGCGGCACACACCTCAACGAATGGCCTCCTCACAAAGATGCGTTTTTATGAGGGATTCGAGCCCGGAGTCAAGCCAGTCCTGGCGCGAGTTCAGAATGATCTCAACGCATACTCGGTCTTCGCACTCCAGGTGAACTCGGCGATTCTGGCGGGCCAGGTGGATCACGCGGGATACATTCAAACGTTGGGTAACATCAGGCCATCCAACGACATCATGCCGGCGCTCTCCAAGTTGCAGCAGATCGTCAACGGCGCGGCGAGCGCACAACTCAAGTCCGTGCGGAGTCAGCAAGGAATGGTCCAACTCGCGGTTGAAGCAATCGTCGTACTCGTGATACTCCTCGTCGGACTCATTGCAGTGCTTGCGAGACGGTACGTGATCGCGCCACTCAAGTATCTGTTCACGCTTCTCGATGACCTCGCGATCGGACGTACCGACTTCAATCAGGACATTCCTGTGACCTCTTCGGATGAATTCGGAGACATCTCCGATGCGTTCAATCGCTTCCGCAAGCGGATGCTTGGCGCCATGCATACCATTGCCGGGCATGTGTTGACCCTTGGCTCCACCACTGAGGATCTCTCCACGCTCGCCGATGACCTCGCGCAGTCGTCGCTGCGTACGTCGGAGCGCGCAGAGATGGTTGCGGCCACGTCGGAACAGCTTGTTTCCAATTCCGCGGCGGTGTCAGGCGCGACGGAAGAGATGAGGATCTCGATCACCGAGATCGCACAGTCGGCCTCCAAGGCTGCGCGGGTCGCCTCCGCTGCAGTCGAGGTGGCGCGTGGTGCTTCCGAAGTGGTCCGCCGACTTGGTGGTTCATCTGCGGAGGTAGGAGAGGTCGTGAAGACAATCAACGGTATCGCTGAGCAGACCAATCTCCTTGCGCTCAACGCGGCAATCGAGGCTGCGAGAGCAGGAGATGCCGGCCGCGGTTTCGCAGTGGTGGCGTCTGAGGTAAAGGACCTCGCGAAGGACACCTCGGAGGCAACCGAGGACATCGCCAAGCGGATGGACGTCATCCAGTCCGATACGGCAGAGGTGGTCAACGCCATTGGTCAAATCGCAGAGATCATCAACGAGATCAACGACCTCCAGTCCTCCATTGCGACCGCCGTGGAGGAGCAGTCGGTGACCACGAACGAGATCGGACGTATCGCGTCTGAGACGGCGGAAGGTTCTTCGAATTCGGTGACCCACATTAAGTCCGTCGTGGAAGCTGCGTCCAATTCGCGCCATGGCGTCGACGCGACACGTGGCGCGGTCGCTCGACTCGGTGAGCTTGCAACCCAACTTTCAGGGCTCGTTGCACAGTTCTCCGGAGACGGTACTCAGACGGCTCCCGTGCCGGTGGAGGTCGTCGCGGATCAGTCTCATGTGTCTCACAAGCCGTCCCGCTCGCGCTTTGGTATCAGTGAGATCGGCGCATTGGTCAAGAAGGGCTAGGAACCCTCTGACGAGAGGCGCTGGTTCATCTTGGCCATTGCATCGAGCCAAGACTCGGTATCGTTTGCCTTGGCCACAAGATAGCGATGTACCTGCGGATGAGGGAGGATCAAGAAGCGGTCCTCCCTCATTGCATCGATGGTGAACGCTGCAACGTCGTCTGCCTCCATGACCTCTCCTGAGGCAAGGACCGCCGACTGGGACAGTGCGTCGGCGTTCGCTTCCGGACCATCGGGAAAGAGCATCTTGGTGCGCACACCCTGAGGGCACAGGCAAGAGACGCGGATTCCCTGATCACGGTAGGTGATAGCCATCCATTCTGCGAGGGCAACTGCAGCGTGTTTGGTCACCGCGTAAGGAGCAGCACCAAGATTGGTCAGGAGCCCTGCCGCCGATGCCGTCGTGAGGAAATGACCTCCTCCGCGTGCCGACATCCGTGGAATGAGGGCGCGGGCGGCCCAGACGTGCGCCATCACATGGATCGACCACGAGAGCTCCCACGACGTATCAGGTGCCTCAACGCCACCCCCGAAGGCAACTCCTGCGTTCGAGCACATGACGCTCACGCCATTGAGATCGTCGTCGAGGGAGTAGAGCGCATGAACGAGTGAAGATTCTTCGGTGACGTCGAGGACTCGGATCGAGGTGGAGGCGCCCTTGGCGGAGACGGATTGGGCAACCTGTTCGAGTCCTATGGAGTCTCGATCGATCAGTCCAACCGCGCGGGCCCCTGCATCGGCAAATGCGCGTGCAAGGGATGCCCCTATCCCAGAGGCCGCTCCAGTAACGATGACGCTCTGTCCACGTGGATCCATACGACGTATCGTAGATCTACGTGGATTCGTAGTCTGGTCAGCGGTCGATCGTCGTGAACTTGATCTCGTTGAACTCTTGGTGGTTGCCGAGGGTATCGAGCACGTACTCGATCGTGCGCCGCGCGAGTGCGGCGTCGCCCTTTGGTCGCGTCATGACGCGAACGAAGGCAGCTCTTCCGTCGATGAAGAACGTCGGTACTCCGAAGACCTGGTTCTGCTCGACGGTCCTTTCGTGGATTTCGCGGAACTCCTTGAGCACTGTGCCTTCCTCGATCCTGCGTCGAAAGGACTCCGGATCAAGACCGACGCTCTCGATGACGGAGGCGAGGACTTCCCAGTCGGAAATGTTTTTTGCCTCGTCGTGTCGGGTTCGGAAGAGCGCGAGGTGAAGCTCGTAGAACTGCTCGGGATACTCCGCTTGCGCAATCATTCCCACTGCATTTGCAAGGAGATCGTTCGCATGCGTGGGGTCGTCGAATACTGAGGGCTCACCTTCTTCCACGTGGACCTGTGAAAGTGAGAATGGAAGGAATGTCACCTCCCATGGCGCACCAGCCTTCAACGCAGTAACGAGATGCTCGTGCATGTTGCGTGCGAACGGACAGCGGTAATCCCAGTTGATTGCAAACTTCATGTTGGGTATAAGCGCCCAATGGGCGCCGAACATTCCGCTTGAGACGCAATTCTTCGGATGGCGCCGTCGACTTACTTTCCTAGGAGGACCTGTGCCCGACGGAGAATATCTCGGTCGCCTTCATAGGTCGCGCGAGCGATCGCCTCATCAAAGGTTCCCCAAAAGAGCTCTGAGACCTCCTCATTCGAGGAAAATTCCATGGCGTCCACGATCCCTACGAGCCAGTAGTGCACTTCTTTCGTACTCCGGTCATCGAGGACATAGGTGAGACTGCCGAGTGGGTCACCAAGTTGCCCTGTGATGAGAGTTTCCTCTTCGATCTCTCGGAGGGCAGCTGCTTCGAGCGATTCGCCTTCTTCGACTTTCCCTTTAGGGATCGTCCAGTCGCCGTAGCGGGGGCGAAAGCACAGGACGACCTCAATCTCACCGCCGTTACCAACTCGCCAGGGAACTCCGCCTGCGGCACGAACGATTGAGGAGGTCATCGGACACTCGATCGCGAGGGGTTGATGGGCGACACGGTCTTGACGACGTAGGCGAATAGTGCCCCGAAGACCACGCCACCGATCACGTCTGATGCATGGTGAATGCGTACATGAATACGTGAGATCGCGACGAGCCCAGCGAGTGCGAACAAGAGTGGGGCGCTCGCGGTTCCCTCAGAGAGCAAGATCGCGGCGCACGTGGCGGCGGTCGCATGCCCGGAGGGAAAACTCGACGTAAGTGGCTGGCGAAGCGGAAGTGGTCGGGGGCCGTCGTAGACGGGACGTTCTCGTCGAAAGATGGTCTTGACGACCAGATTCACGATTCCCGATTCGAGCCACAGTGCTATGAAAGCACGTTGTCCACGGCGAGAGGCACCTGGAAAGAGCGCGAGGAACGCTGCGAAGATAAACCAGAGGATCGAATGATCCGCAATTGCCGACAAGGAGTAGAACAGGCGATTCGCCCAAGGTTGTGCGCGAAGCGGCTCGAAAAGTGCATCGATTCGTTCATCGAAACGATCCACGGTCGAAAGGAATGCCGCCGTGCGTTCGTCTGATTGGGGTTGGTCTGTTGACTCAGGCACGTAGGCAGCCTAAAGCGTTACGGCGTCGGTCGATTCTGTGTGTTCAGGGATCGCTGGGCATAACTCCCTGTAGGAACAGTATCCGCAGAGACGGGAAGGCCTGGGTCTGAAGTCCTCGCGGTTACACGCGTGCTCCACGGCGCGCCAGATCGCGCCGGTCTGTGCAAGTAGCGCCTTCGAGCTTTCTGGAGTTGGGTGGGTGACGATGCTGGCGGCGCTCTTGAGGTAGTGAAGCTGGACACTCTTCGGTCGTACCCCGAGCACTGTCTCGCAGAGCATGGCGTAGAAATGTACGCCGATCAGCTTGTCGTGCTCTCGCCCCTCACTTGGCATCCTGCCTGTCTTGTAGTCAGTCACGGTGAGCGATCCGTCCGTGTTGCGGTCGAGGCGGTCGATGATGCCCCGTAAGCGGACCCCTTTGACGGTGGTCTCGAGGAGAATCTCGGTGCCGAGCACCTGTACACGATTGGGATCTTCAACCTTGAAGTCGTTCTCTACCATGCGAAACGAACTCTCGCGGAGCTGTTCGATTTCCTCCGCTCGTAGTCCGCCAAGGAGATCGCCGAACTCCTCACGAGCCACGAAGCGAGGCCACGCGTAGTCGAAGATGCGGCGGGCCGCGGTCACGGTTCGTTGTCCCTGAGGGAGATCGAAGTAGAGCCGTTCAAGCACCGCATGTGCCAGGGTCCCGCGAAGCGTCCAGACATTGGCCGGTTGAGGAATCTTGTCGATAGCCGAGAGTCGAAATGCGAATGCACACTCTCTGAACGCCGTTACCTTCGAAGGGGTGAGCGAACCGGGAAGCGGAAGCGGCATGGTCCCAGTCTAGGCGTGAATGCAGCCCAGTCCCGGAGTACTCCTCGAATGAGCTTCGCTGGAGAC
>JBMFXL010000086.1:0-6574 GCA_049964275.1 Acidimicrobiales bacterium
GGTCACTTGAGTGACTCGCCCGCCCAGCATCGGTTCAATCTACGCATGCACGGGCAGGCGAGACAGGGTGACCTGCCCTTGACCTACACCGTCCCGGGCACGAAAGGGCATGAGTTCCTTCCGGAGTTTCGACCGCAGGATGGTGAACTCGTGGTCGCCAAGTATCGATCGAGCGGATTTTGGGGCACCAACCTGACGATGTTGCTGCGTTCGAATGGCATTGAGACGATCGTTGTTGCGGGCTGTACTACTGAGGGATGCGTCGAGTCGACCGCGCGGGACGGCATGTTCAACGACTTCTACGTTGTGATCCCGACCGACTGTGTGGCGAGCGATGATCCGGCGCAACACGACGCCTCCATGCTGCTCATGTACCATCGTTTCGACCTTGCAACAGGGGACGAGATCGCCAAGGTTTGGGGAGCCTCGTAGGACTGTACGAAAAAAGGAGTTCATCGATGGGAAAGCTTGACGACAAAATCGCGCTCGTCACGGGGGCTGCGTCTGGTATCGGACAGGGCATCGCGATCGCCTTCGCTCGTGAGGGTGCAGACGTGGTCGTGGTCGACCGTGCCGAGGAGGAGAGGGCGACTCGGACCTTGGAGCAGATCGCGTCACTTGGGCGGCGATCGCTCTACCTACGCGCTGATGTAAGTGATGAGTCCAGTGTGGCGGAAATGGCCGAGCGAGCCCTCGAGCACTTCGGTCGGATCGATGTTCTCGTGAACAACGCCGGCATCTTCTCGGAGGATCTCCTCGAGGAGATGAGCGTTGCTACCTGGGACCGAGTGATCGGGACCAACCTCCGAAGCGTCTTTCTGTGTACGAGGGCCCTCATTGGCCAGATGCTCGAGCGCGGCGATGGACGTATCATCAACATCGCCTCGCAACTCGCCTACATTGGTGGCGTCTCGGCCTCACACTACACGGCGAGCAAGGCAGGCGTCATAGGTCTGACGAAGGCGCTCGCTCGTGAGGTCTCACACCGGGGCGTTCGAGTCAATGCCATCGCACCTGGTCCGATCGAGACACCGCTCCTCGAGGACGAATCCGAGGCGTGGAGAAGCGCAAAGCTCGCTGAGCTCCCTATTCGACGCTTCGGACGTGTGGACGAGATCACCCCGACCGCCGTGCTGCTGGCATCCGATGACGGCTCCTACTACGTTGGGGCGACACTTGGTCCAAACGGTGGAGACGTAATGATATGAAAATTGCCGATGCTTTCTGCGTGCCCGTGACGTCGGGCTTTTTTCGCGATGATCGGCAGGCCATTCGACATGGCGCGCGCCACGACGGCTTTCTCTATGTAGGAGAACCTGCTACCGATGGGTTTCGTGCGATCAGAGAAGCGGGTATGGCGATGTCGGTCGTGCTCGTGCTCGACGATGGGCAGGTTGCGGTCGGTGATTGTGCAGAGGTCCAATATGCAGGAGCGGGGGGTCGGGCGGGACTCTTGTCGCAGGAGGAGACCCAGAGCCTGCTCGAGAAATCGGTCTTTCCTGAGCTCGTAGGACAAGACGTCGATTCATTTCGCTCGCTCGCAACGCACGTGGACACTCTGGTGGTCGATGGTGAGCGCTTGCCCGTTCCGCTTCGCTATGGCGTCACGCAAGCCATTCTTGATGGCGCTGCCCAGGCTGCCTCGAGCACCATGGCAGAGGTGGTCAGGCACGAGTACGGCATTGCAAGACCTATCGCTCCCGTGCCCATCTTCGCCCAAACCGGAGATGACCGGTACCTCAATGTCGACAAGATGGTGCTCAAGGAGATCGACGCGCTCCCACACGGCCTGATTAACGAGGTCGACTCGAAGCTCGGTCGAGATGGGGAGATCCTTCTTGATTACGTGCGTTGGTTGGTCGCGCGGATCGAGGGACTTCGACCTCGACCTGACTATCGTCCGAGGATCCATCTTGATACCTATGGGACGATCGGTCTGGCATTCGGTGGTGATGTCGAGCGAGTGGCCGACTACCTTGCCCGCCTTTCCGAGGTCGCAAAGGGATACTCGCTCTGGGTCGAACATCCCATTGATGCAGGTGGCCGAGATGCCCAGGTCGCCACCTACGTCGCACTCCGAGATGCATTGCGCCTTAAGGGTTGTGCGCTTGGCATCGTGGTGGACGAGTGGTGCAACACCTTGGAGGACATCGAGGTCTTCACCCGCGCCGGTGCGGCTGACGTGATCCATGTCAAGACCCCTGATCTCGGAGGCGTCAACAATACGATCGATGCACTGCTCATGGTCAAGGAGCGGGGTTTTCAGTCGTACTGCGGTGGTACCTGTAATGAGACCGAGGTCTCTGCCCGGGTGACTACCCAGATTGCCATGGCGTGCGGTGCAGACCAGATGTTGGCGAAACCAGGCATGGGTGTCGATGAGGGCATCATGATCGTACGAAACGAGATGGCGCGAACACTCGTGCTCGTCGAGCGAGGGGCGCATCGGCGAGGACAACGGGCATGAGGCCGCTCGAGGACGTACGCATCTTGGCCATCGAGCAGTACGGAGCGGGACCGTTCGGCTCTCTACAGCTTGCAGATCTTGGTGCTGAGGTGATCAAGATCGAAGATCCGCGCTCTGGAGGAGACATCGGCCGTTATGTCGTTCCCCAGCAGCACGGAGAGGACAGCATCTTCTTCGAGTCGTTCAATCGGAACAAGAAGAGTTTGAGTCTCGATCTCTCGTCTGAGTCCGGTCGTAAGGTGTTCGAGGACCTGGTGCGTGTGAGTGACATCGTGTACTCGAATCTCCGTGGTGACGTGCCAGAGCGGCTCGGTATCCGTTACGAAGACCTCAAGCACCTCAACGCTTCGATCGTCTGCTGCTCGCTGAGCGGTTACGGCATGACCGGGCCGAGGAGCGCGGAGCCAGGGTACGACTACGTGGTGCAGGGTCGTGCGGGGTGGATGGACATTACCGGGGAACCAGATGGACCCCCGACGAAGTCAGGACTCTCCGTCGTTGACTATTCGGGGGGACTGAACGCGGCGATCTCGATGCTCGCGGCGCTGCATGCGGCGCGTCGGGACGGTCGAGGAATTGACTGCGATGTGAGCCTGTTCGATACCGCGATGTCCATGCTGACCTATCCTGCGGCATGGGCACTGAACGGCGATTTCGTTCCTGCCCGCACGCACCAATCGGCCCATCCCTCCATCGTGCCCTTCCAGGCATTCCGGTCGAGCGACGGCTGGTTCGTCGTTGCGTGTCCTAAGGAGAAGTTCTGGAGGCAGTTGGCAGTAGCCATCGAGAGAGGCGACCTTCTCGATGACCCGCGTTTCCAGGGATTTGCAGGTCGGCGGACACATGCGGAGGAGGTGCTTGGCACGCTGTCTGAGACCTTCCTCACGCGAACGACTACGGAGTGGGTTGAGATTCTTACCCGCGCGCAGGTCCCTTGTGGACCAGTGAACACCGTGAGGGAAGCGCTTGCGGATCCCCAGACCGAGGCTCGCGGACTCATCGTGACGACGAGTCACCCCTACTTCGGCGAGGTGCGACAGGTGGGGACCGCGGTCCGAGTGGGCGATGCGGTGACGACTCATCGACGAGCACCGCGGCGTCATGAGGACGCGTCAGAGATCTTGACGAAGTTGCTGGATTATTCGCCTGTTGAGGTGGCCGAGTTGGCCACTGATGGTGCATTCGGAGAAGCGTTTGGAGATGACTGGGCGAGGTCCCAGCAAGAGATAAGAACGGAGAGTGGGATTGATGTTTGATCTTTCGGGGCGCGTAGCGCTCATCACTGGGGCGGCATCTGGGATCGGCGCGGCCACGGCGCGTATCTTCGCCGCCGCGGGCGCGGATCTCGCGCTTGCGTGGTACCCCGCCGACGGCCACGACATCGAGCGTGTACGCGAATCGGTGGAGGCGTTGGGCGCTCGTTGTGTGGTAGAGGCCGTAGATGTGACGTCGACGGCGGATGTCAACCGATTGACTGATCGTGCGGTGGAAGAGTTTGGTGGGATGCATATCGTCGTCGCTAATGCGGGTATCGCCCGGAAGGTGCCCCTCGAGTCACTCGACGACGAGGCATGGAACCAGGTGATCGATGTTGATCTCACCGGTGCCTGGCGGGCGTTTCGTGCGGCGATTCCACACATGAAGACCGCTGGATTCGGCCGACTACTCGCGACTTCATCGGTGGCAGGAACGACGTCGGCATGGCCGGAGCACAGTCACTACGCCGCAGCGAAAGGCGGCCTCGTTGGATTGATCAAGTCCCTCGCGGTTGAGTTTGCCCCCTTTGGGATCACGGCGAATGCCATCGCGCCAGGTGTGATTCGAACCCCCCAGGCGCTCGACGCCGTCAACTCGCTTGGCCCGGTAGCGATCGAAGCGGTAGCACCGAAGGTCCCGGTCGGGCGGGTAGGCGATCCCGAAGACATTGGCTACGTCTACCAATTCTTGGCGAGCCGTGAGGCGAGCTATGTCAATGGCCAGCTCATCGTGGTCGACGGCGGCCGTGGACTTGCGGGACTGGACTAAGTAACCACTGCCTCCCTTTGAGGGGGCAACTCGTGAATGAAGGTGGAGCAATGATGAACGAACAGTTTTTCCGCACGACGGATCTTCCCTCGGGCGTGCCTGGCCCAGCAAGAGAGCTGGTCGGCTACGGCGAGCACCCTCCGGTGGTCCGTTGGGACAATGGCGCCAAGGTGGCGGTCCAGGTCGTAGTCAACTACGAAGAAGGGTCGGAGAAGACCTATGCGATGGGGGATGAGACCAACGATGGGCTCTACGAACTGCCCTTCGAGGTAGTGGGTCAGCGAGACCTCGCAGTCGAATCGATGTACGAATATGGCGCGCGGGCGGGAATTTGGCGACTGTTCCGCGTCTTTGACGCAGCGGGAATTCCAGTGACCTTCTTCGCTGCCGCGGTTGCGCTTGAGCGGAATATGGACGTGGCGAAGAAGCTGGCTGTGAGGGGAGACGAGACTGCGGGTCACGGTCTTCGGTGGTCGAACCACTTCGAAATGAGTCGGGACGAGGAGCGTGAGGCAATTCGCCGTGCGATTATCTCCATTGAATCAACGACGGGAGCTCGTCCGCTTGGCTGGTACTGCCGGGAGATGAGCGTCAATACCCGCGAGCTGGTGGTCGAGGAGGGTGGGTTCTTCTACGACTCTGACTCTTACAACGAGGACATCCCCTATTGGACGCGTATCAACGGCAAGTCCCATTTGGTCGTGCCGTACAGCCTGGTGGTCAACGATGCGCGGTACATCGTCGGAACGGGATTTGGAAGTCCCCAGCACTTCTTCGAGACCGCGAAGGCGACGCTTGATCGACTTCGCAATGATGGCGACGACTGTGGACGCATGATGTCGATCGGGCTCCATCCTCGGATCAGTGGCAATCCCGCGCGCGCTGACGGACTCGCTCGTTTCATCGAGTACGCGCAGCAATTCGATGACGTCGTCTTCATGCGGCGGCTCGACATCGCGCGGTCCTTCGCGGCCCAGGTGCCACGCCCGGAGAACTAGGAGGAACGGTGGGTGTGGTTGATCGATACGAGCTCGACGACGACCCCGCACGAATTGATCTCGATGTGGTCTGGACTGCGCTGTCGGAGGAGGCCTACTGGCAACGCTGGCGTACTCGCAGCGATGTTGAACAGCAGTTTCGTACGGCTTGGCGAGTGATCGGGGCGTACGATCGATCGAGTGGTTCTCTGGTCGGTTTCGCCCGCGCGATCTCCAATGGCATCGCGGATGGGTATCTCTGTGACGTCTTCGTGGACCCCCGACATCGAGGCGGTGGCATCGGTGGTCGCTTGGTCGACGAGATGGTCAATCACGGAACTGGCGCGCGATTCCGATGGTTTCTTTCGACAAGGGATGCCCACACGCTCTACGCACGCTATGGCTTCGTAGCGGCCGATCAGCGAATGATGGAACGTCCCGTTCGTCAGGGTCTTTGATGCAGATCCCCGTTGCACAATGGGTTGAGTGATAAAGTGGCGCCGATGACTGAGCCTCGTCGTGTGCTGATTGACTGGGACTATGCCGCAGAGGGAATCTGGTGGTGTCTCACCGCCAAGGAGAGGTTGGCGGCTCGCGGTTCACTTCCGAATAGCTCACCTGGGGTACCGCGTCTGGTTGCCTGGCCCGAGCTCCTGCCTGAGCCGCTCCTAGCGGATCTCGTGCGTTGGAATCGTACGTGCGAGAGCGAGGCGGCGACCAGCACCTCTCTCTCTACGGAGTTGGAGAACGAGGCCATTCGTCTCGCGGAGCGGGTTCGTGAGGCCCTTGGTGACGACGAGCGCTGGGAGGTGCTTTTCAAATCGGGGAGTGAGATCGTTCGAGTGGATCCACCTGGGCGATGGTCAGTGTGGACGTGGGAAGAGGAGCTTCTCGGTTATCCGCCCAAGCAACGGCCGGGCCTCTGAAGCGTGACGGGACCGGCGAGGGAGCGCCAACTCTGTGTCACTCCCTCGACTGTCCCAAGGACTGCTAACCGTAAACGGGTAGGCCCTGTGTGAGCTTTTGCATCGGCGAGAGTGACGAGGTCGTTGAGGGGGTCCCCCAAAAATGGTCCACCCCTTATGCAAGTCCGAGGCCCCAGAAT
>JBMFXL010000087.1:0-6554 GCA_049964275.1 Acidimicrobiales bacterium
ATAGCGGGTAGTCCTGAGCGACGGCAGCGTTGTAGAAGTCGAGCCCGGTACCTGGGTAGTTAAACACCTGCTCAGCGACGAGGCCGTTCGTGAAGATTCCGGGGATGGACAGACCGACGAGCGTCGCGATCGGAATCAGTGCATTTCGCAACATGTGCTTGAAGAGGATCACCCTACCAGAGAGCCCCTTGGCACGGGCGGTGCGGATCCAGTCCTGGGCGAGTGCCTCGATCGCCGAGGAGCGCATGTAGCGGGAGTATGCCGCGTAGGTGATGAGGGTCAGGGTCAGGATGGGGAGTACCAGTCCGCTCGGCTGAGAGAGGATCTGGGTAATCGTCGAGCCCTGAGGCGCTTCTGCGGGGAAGAGATGGATCTTCTCAGAGAGCAGCAGGATCAGCATCTGGCCTGCCCAGAAGGTGGGCATCGCATACAAGAAGAAGGAGACGCCTGTGCCGACGTAGTCGGAGACACGATTGCGCCGTACCGCTTGGGCCACGCCGACTGGGATGGCGACGAGGATCGACAGCAGCGTAGCGACGCCGACCATGAGAAGGGTCTTCGGCATCTCGTGGCCAAGGAGCGATGCGACGCTCTGGTTCAACTTGAACGAGTAGCCGAGGTTGTGGTGCCAGACGGTCTGTACGAGATAGTCCCAGTACTGGACGATGAATGGCTTGTTGAATCCGTACTTGGTATTGAAGGCGTTGATCGCGACCTTCGATGCGCGGGGACCTAGGAGTGCTCGTGCCGGCCCCCCTGGCACGATGTGGAGAAGCGAGAAGGCGATGATTGTCACACCGACGATGACAACGATCGACTGCAGGATTCGCCGAATGATGAATCCAGTCACTGACGATCTCTCTCCATGGTTAGACCCCTTCCTTAGAATCGACCACCAAATTGTAGCGGTGGGTTGGCGCTTAGTTGACGAGTGGAATGTGAATTTCAGTTCACCACTTCAGGAATGCGGAGAGGGCGACGAAATCGCCGCCCTCTCCCATTACCTGCGAGGTATTACTTGGTGTAATACCAGTACTCCGGCGTGAGGTTTGCATACGCGCTCTGCTGTCCAACCACACCCTTGAGGTTCGAAGAGACCTCGGAGAGCTGGAAGTACAGGTTCGGCGTGAACACGACCGGAAGCTGTTCGACCATGTAGTCCTGGTACTGATTCATGGCTGACGTGAACTGCGACTGAGGTGCAGTGTGGGTCAGCTGTATCAGGTTGTCCGCCTTTGGATCGCTGTAGCTACCGAAGTTCGAACCAGCACCCGTCTGATAGAGCTCGCCACCGGTGGGGAGGTAGTCAGGTGCGTACACCCAGCCAGCGCCCCAGTTCTCCATCTGCCAGGTACACGATGCGGAGGTTGCTGAACAAGGCGCCGCGTTCGAGATGACCTGGTTGAAGGTCCCAGTGGAAAGGTTGATGTTGATACCGACCTGGGAAGCGGCGGACTTGAGGGCCTGCATCTCCTGTGCGACGACGGTGACGCCAGACGCGTACTGGAGATTGATGTTGACCTGCGTGCCAGCTGCTATCCCTGATCCACAAGCGTTCGCTCCGGTGCCAGCAGTGGCACAGGTGAGCGTGCCATTCTCTATCTTCCAACCATGGGAGGTAAGAAGCGACTTGGCGGTCGCGGTGGAGTACGGGTAGTTATTGGTCTTGGACTTCGCGTCCACGAATGGGTTCGCGGGCTGGGTCGGGACGGGACTGTAGGTCGGCGTTCCGAGGCCATGAGCGAAGCTTTTGATCCATGCTTCTTGATCTACCAGGTGCTGGAAGGCCTGACGGAAGTAGAGCTGATGGAAGACTGGACCAAGGGTCGGGTTATTGAAGTTGACCACGAAGTAGTCGAACGAGAAGAGCGTCCACGGATCGAAGCTATAACCCTTCGAAGTGATGTAACCCTTCTGGGCAATATCGGAGTACGGGATATATCCGTAGTTGATCTGCCCACCCGAACGCAGCACGTTGAACTCGGTTGCCTCAGAGGTGAACGGAAGTTCCACGAACTTCGAGATCTTTGGCTTGACCGGACCGGTGTACTGACTGTTCGGCACGAATACTGCCTTGCCCTGGGTCGTGAAGCTCTGGAGCTTGAACGGACCGTCGACAACCGACCAGATCGGGCTGGTGGCATAGGTCGAGAGCTGACCGGACTGGGTGTTCAAGAAGTTGTACACCGCAGTTGCGCCAGCTGTGGTCTGATCAGGGAGGCTCGCAACCGGCGTCGAGGTGTTCGGCGCAGGAGCAGTGAGCGAGGTGCGATCCCATGCAAGTGGGAGCGGCGTGATCTGCGACAGCTCGTTATAGGTGAACCAGGTCGGGTTGTAGCTCTTGTCGAGGTTCAACACAACGGTGGTCGAGTTCGGAGCGGAGTACGAGGTGACATTGTCAGGGAATGCACCTGGTACGTACGCTGCCCAGCTGGTCTTATTCGCCTTGATGAGGTTCATCCAGAAGATGACGTCCTGCGCGGTGACCTGCTCGCCATCGGACCACATGTAGTGGTTCAGATGAATGGTGACGGTTTGGTCGTTGTTGGAGAAGACCGGAGCCTTCCCAACGCTCAACGTGTAGTTGATCTCGGCCTTCGCGCCGTTACCGAACCAATAGAGCGGCCGGTACATGAGTTCTTGGAACTCACTAAGGTTCGAGGTCGAGAAGTTCGTCCCCGGTACGAGAGGGAAGATGTAGTTCGGAGCGGCGCCAGGCCCCTCCGCAAAATACACCGTTCCTCCCTTGACGGCGGTGCCAGATGAACTGCCGCTCGATGTTGGTGAAGCGGAGCTCGCGCCAGAGCCACACGCGGCGAGTACCATCGCCAGCGTTGCCGCTCCAGTCGCATATGCGCCTATTCGGCGCGGTCGAGAGATTTTCATGGTCCTCCCATTACCTCCCTGCGTAGTTAACAACAAGTGTCCATTGAATGAACCCTTGGCATGTTATATCCACGCTTCGTATAGCGGGCATCATTTGGGCAGCGAGGCCTACCCGAATTCACACCTTGATTATTCATGCAGATGAAATATTGGTTGGTTGGTTGGGTTGGAGTCATGCAGGCCAGGGCGGACGTTTTGAAGTGCAGGTGCCACGCTCATGAGCGTGTCAGGTTACGACCACCTGAGAAAATGCTGAAGAATAATCTGTTCTGCCTCTCAACTCCTTCGTCGAATCGTCCGAACACCCGGTCTCTCCGAACATCTACGTGATTCCTAGGCAATCCTCAGGTAATGAGGCAACACTGTTCCTTGACAACAAGTGGAGAATCCAAAATCCTCCCAAGCCCGTCACCGGCGGTTCCAGCCCCGCCGGTGACATCCCCCCTCGAAGACCCACCGAGATGAAGACCTACAGAGATGTGGAGAGTCTCGTTCGGTGGTAAGTGCTGTATTGTCTCGTCGCCGCTCGGTGTCCTTTTAGGGTTTCGAGGGAGTTCCTGATACGGATGCGACCGCGCTCGCGTCGCTCGCGGCTTTACCGTGGCTCTATGGACAGTCCGAAAATCGGTGATCGATTTGGCGTGAGTGATTGCGATTCTCGACCGCTCGTGACGAGGGTAGAACCCGACGGGTACATCGACTGATCTGGCTCGCTTAGCCGACCATCGTTCCCGCGCGCTCGAAGTGGCGCTTTCGAGATCGCTTGTCCTGGTACATCTTCGCATCCGCGAGAATGACGAGGTCGGAGATGGGTGTGGTACCATCCTCGTCGGTAGCGAAACCCATGGAGACCTCGAGTCCTGCATCGCGAATGATCCGTGCGTAACGTTGTCGCATGGACGCTGCTGATTCGATATCGGTCTGGGGTGCGAGGATTGCGAACTCGTCGCCACCGAGGCGCGCCACCGAGTCGATCGACCGACACGCTTGGGCGAGCGTATCCGCGAAGGTAGTGATGAATCGGTCACCTGCGTCATGCCCGTAGCGATCATTGATCACCTTGAGTCCATCGAGATCGAAAACCGCCACGGTGACCGCTTCTGGATAACGTTCGCGGCGTCGCTGTTCGCGGTGGATCTCGGCGGCGAAGCCGTGACGATTGAGCAGTGACGTGAGGCTGTCGCGATATGCGCGATCCTCCGCATCGTTGAGTCGGTGGGAGATGCCCTCGAGTTCGCTCCTGAGTCCGAGGGAGGTCTCGATGTGGATAGTGACGATGCGCATCATTGCGCGTGCAAATTCTTCCGAAACGTGTAAAGGGCGATTGGCGAACAAGGTGAGTCGACCTGCGCCCACCCGGGAGAAGACCGGCAGCGAGATCTCGCGACGAATCGGACCAATACTGAAGTAATCGGACTCGAGTTCCCCATTTGGAGTGAGGATCGACGAGGTCTCCCCTGTGGAGGTGGTGAGGCTCCGTCCCCCTGAACGCGTCAAGCGGTCTCCCCGTAGGAAGAGTTTTGGCACGGAGCGGCAGACTTCGACCCGGTAACAGTCCTCTTCGTCGACGGTGAAGACAATCCCCGTCGCGGAGGTTGCCGATCGAATGGTGTCCATCATGGCGGAGATGGACGAAAGGACCTCGTCACCGGGCATGAGCGAGAACCCTGGAACTTGATCGACTTTCGCCATATACCATAGTGTAGTTACACTGCTGTAGTTCCGGCGGGCAAAGGCGAAGATGGCGCGGGAGTAGGCGAGAAGTCCCAGGTTGCAGCGGTAGGCCTCGCCATCGCCTCTGCCGTTGGATGGGGTGCATGGGGCTACTTTTCCAATCTTGCATCCAGGCACCATTCGGCGCTCTCGCTGTGGGTCACAAGTGTACTCATCGAAGGAATCATCGTTGCGCCATATTTAATCAAGGCCCGGCCGAGCTTTTCATGGGCCATCCTGGGCGTCGCTGGCTTTGGCGTCGCGGGCTACGCGTTCTTCTTCTGGGTACTCAAGGTTGGACACTCCACGGCACCGCTGGTCGCCATCACTGCTCTCTATCCGGCGGTGACTCTGCTCCTCGCCCTGCTCTTCAGCCGCGATCACTTCAGCGTCCGACAATACGTGGGGGTAGGACTTGCCATCATCGCGATGCTACTGCTCTCACTATGATCGCTCCATCATGGCGATGAGTAAGCGACATCTAGGCGTCTCCCTCGGATCGAGTGCACTCTCGATCGTTCGTGGTGGCCGCACCATTCTCGATCGGGTGGATTTTCACGCCGAGACTGATCAACATTGGGTCATCATGGGTCCGAATGGCTCAGGCAAGTCCACACTACTTCACGCACTGGCACGTCAGATTCGACCGACAGAGGGTGAGACCTACTATCGGGAGGGCGATGAGGAGCAGCGCGATGCTCGGAAGATTCGTCAACGAGTCTCGATTCTTTCCCAAGCGACCATGGCGAAGTTCGTTCCCCAGACGAGTGTGCGCGACGTCATTCTCACGGGAGCGACCGGTGCGCTTGCGCCATATTGGGACGTCTTCGATTCTACCCAGCGGGCCAGGGCGGCAGAACTCGCCCAAGTAGTCGGGGTTGGACATCTTCTCACACACCCCTACGAGAGCATCTCTCAGGGCGAGCGTCAGCGAGTCGCACTCGCTCGCGCGGTCATGTCGTTGCCGCCGGTACTTATCTTGGATGAGCTAATGAGCGGGATGGATCTTGGTGGAAGGGAGGACCTTCACATCGCGCTCGACGATCTGGTCTCGCGCGACGAAGGCCCTCTCGTTTCACTCCATGTCACCCACCACGTCGAGGAGATTCCTGTCTTCGTGACGCACATGGCCCTGATTGCAGAGGCCCGCATCGTTGCAATGGGCAGTGTCGAGGAGGTCTTGACCGAGGCGCTCCTGAGTGAGGTGTTCAAACGCCCTATCCAGCTCCACCGAATCGGTACACGATGGGTAGCGGTGGCCGACCACGGAGCTACACGAGTCGTCTTCCCATAGTGTTCGAGCCCGGGGACCTGAGGCGAACTCGCGGACTAGTCGATTTTTCGAAGATCGGCGACGTATCGCGCGCCATTGGCGACATACATTGCTACGGCCTCGTCGAAGTCGCCCTCACGTACCTTGTCCGGTACGATCTTGGCCGGAATGCCAAGCGCCATTGCGAACGAAGGCACGAAGGTGTCGTTGGTGACTACCGCATTGGCCCCAACGAGCGAGTGGGAGGAGACGCGCGCCCGATGAAGCACGACCGAGCCCGATCCCACTAGCGCATGGTCCTCGATCGTGCAGCCTTCGAGGTGGACGATGTGTCCGACTACACACTCACTTCCGACGATGGTCGGTAGCTCTGCGGTCGCGTGGATTACCGTGCCGTCTTGGATCGAGGTACGCGCTCCTACCTCGATACGACCGTAGTCACCGCGGAGGACTGCGTTTGGCCAGATAGATGCTTCGTCGCCGATCGTGACATCGCCGATGACCACCGCGTCGGGATGGACGAAAGCGGAGGGGGAGACCTTGGGGGTGCGTTCACCGAGTGCGTAGATTGCCATGTCGTTACCCTAGCAAGCAGACCTCAGCTGGCGAAATCGTCCTCGATATCCTCATCCCGCCGCATGAGCGCCGTCCTCCCTGCGGCGAAGGAGAATGTGGCCACGAT
>JBMFXL010000088.1:0-6476 GCA_049964275.1 Acidimicrobiales bacterium
GGAGTACTTCAAGAGTCGAGGGGTCGTAGGCCCTGTCAACGCAGCGCCCCCGCCCGCGAAGGCCAACGGTGCCGACCGTGACTTCCGTCCGCCGCTTCCTCCACCACCACCCCAGGTGCCGGTCGCCACGAACTCGGTTGAAGTGCCGACCGCGCCGGCGCAGGTGGCGCCGACATCTCCGGTGCCCACTGCTGAAACTACCGTGCAGCCGAGTCCGACGGCAGAGTCCGTAGTGACCTCGGCAGCTCCTCGTGAAGATGTTACGGTACTTCGTGGTGCTGCTGCGAGGGTCGTATCCAATATGACGTCGTCCCTTGAGGTGCCTACCGCTACCTCAGTCCGCACCGTGCCCGCACGCCTGCTCGAGGTCAATCGAACGATTATCAACAACCAGCTCGCCCGTATCGGTGGCCGCAAGGTGAGCTTCACACACATCATCAGCTTTGCCGTCGTAAAGGCGGTGGCGGACGTCCCCGCAATGCGCCGGACGTTCGTCGACAAAGCTGACGAGAAGGGGAGCCCCGGGGTCATCAATCATGAGACCCTCAACTTGGGAATCGCAGTCGACGTCGAGAAGAAGGACGGCTCGAGGTCGCTCTTTGTGCCAGTGATCAAGCAGGTGGATCGCCTCGACTTCTCAGAGTTCCTCAGCGCGTATGACGAACTCATTGCGAAAGTGAGATCGAACAAGCTCTCGCCAGACGACTTCGTCGGCGCGACGATCTCGATCACCAATCCCGGCACCATTGGTACCGAGCACTCGATTCCGCGGCTCATGAGTGGCCAAGGTGCCATCATCGGAGTGGGTTCTCTTGCGTATCCACCGAGTTTCGCGGGCGCAGATCCCGAAACCCTTGCCGAACTTGGTGTCTCCAAGACGATCACTTTGACGTCGACGTATGATCATCGCGTCATTCAAGGCGCAGAGTCTGGTCTGTTTCTCAAGCGTATGAGCGAGCTCCTCACCGACGCGGCGTTCTACGACGGCATCTTTGGGTCACTAGGGATTCCTTATCCGCCGGTTCGGTGGATGGGTGACAAGACCTCGATCCTGCGTCGCGACTCAGGCGAGTTCCTGGCGAAACAGGTGCACGTACAGACCCTGATCAATAATTATCGGGTTCGTGGGCACCTGATTGCGGTGCTTGACCCTCTTGGGCTTGCGAAGCCGGAGATGTCACCGGAACTCGATCCCGCGACCTATGGACTCACGGTCTGGGATCTCTCCCGGGAGTTCTTCACCGATGGACTCGCGGGCAAGGAGTTCATGCCTCTCGAGAAGATCCTCGGAGTACTCAGGGATGCGTATTGCCGCACGATAGGCGTCGAGTACATGCATATCCAGATTCCTGAGGAGAAGGCATGGATCCAGTCCAAGGTGGAAGGAGTCCACTTCTCGCTGTCGAAGGACGAGAAGATGTACGTACTCGGGCGCCTCAATGCAGCAGAGGCATTTGAGAAGTTCTTGTCGACGAGGTATATCGGGCAGAAGCGGTTCGGGCTCGAAGGCGCCGAGGCCGCGATCGTATTCATCGACGAGACCTTGTCGATGGCGGCAGAGGATGGCCTCTCGGAGGCCGTGATCGGGATGGCTCATCGTGGACGACTGAACGTTCTCACCAACATCGTCGGCAAGAGCTACGGGGAGATCTTTCGCGAGTTCGAAGGCAACCTTGATCCCTCGAGCGTCCAGGGGAGCGGCGACATGAAGTACCATAAGGGCTTCGTCGGCGAGTTCAAAGGGCGAACCGGCGCATCACTCGGGGTGACGCTTTCGTCGAATCCTTCTCATCTTGAAGCGGTGGATCCGGTGGTCGAAGGAATCACTCGAGCCAAGCAGGATCAATCTGGTGAGATCTACGGATTCAATGTGCTCCCTCTCCTGGTGCATGGTGATGCCGCCTTCGCTGGTCAGGGGGTGGTGACCGAAACGTTGAACCTCTCTCAACTTCGCGGATACCGCACCGGTGGGACCGTGCATCTTGTGGTGAACAACCAGGTGGGCTTCACCACGAATCCGAATGAAGCCCGGTCCTCGTTCTATGCCACCGACGTCGCAAAGACCGTCCAGGCGCCCATTCTGCATGTCAACGGGGATGATCCTGAAGCCGTGGTACGCACGGCACGCATCGCTTTTGAGTATCGCCAGCGGTTCCACAAGGACATCGTGGTCGACATGGTCTGTTACCGCAGATACGGTCACAACGAAGGGGATGAGCCGTCGTTCACTCATCCTCAGATGTACAAAGTGATCGAACGTCATCCGTCGGTTCGCAAGCTCTACACCGATGCACTTGCTCGACGCAACGAAATCGATGAGGCGGACGAGGAGCAGTTGGTTGAGGACTTCCTTGGGCGACTTCAGAATGCGCTGGACGAGACACGATCCTCATCCTCGCCCGCACCGCAATCGCTGCCGCCCGCACGACCCTCCAACGTGCCACTCGAGGTCGTCGACACCGCTTTCGATCGGGATGCGCTCGATTATCTCGCTGGCCTGATCGTTTCCGTGCCAGAAGGCTTCACGATCCATCCCAAGCTCGCTCGTCAGTTCGAGCAGCGTGCGCAGCTCTATGCGCAGGGTGAGGTTGACTGGTCACTCGGAGAGGCATTCGCCTTCGGCACGGTACTGCTCGAAGGACGTGACGTACGATTCGCTGGACAGGACTCGCGTCGTGGTACGTTCTCGCACCGGCATGCCGCACTCATCGACTACGAGAACGGCGACGTGGTGATGCCACTCATGGGTGTCCGTGAGTATGAGGGGCCTCACCTTCGTGCGCCGCGTGGCGGAAGGTTCATGATCTATGACTCTTCTCTCTCGGAGTATGCCGCGCTTGGATTCGAGTACGGCTACTCACTCATCCAACGCGACGCGCTCGTGTGCTGGGAGGCGCAGTTCGGAGACTTCTCCAATGGGGCTCAGATCATCATCGATCAGTTCCTTGCGGCCGCCGAGGACAAGTGGAACCAGCACTCTGGTCTCGTACTCCTGCTTCCTCATGGATACGAGGGCCAGGGGGCGGAGCATTCGTCGGCTCGTATAGAGCGCTTCTTGGCTCTTGCGTCCGGTGAGAATCTCGCCATTGCCAACCCGACGAGTTCGGCCCAGCTCTTTCATCTCCTGCGTTCACAGGTGCATCGGAAGGTCAAACGACCGCTGATCATCCCCTCGCCGAAGTCGCTCTTGCGTGCGCGCGTCTCCCGCTCTCGGATCGAGGAGTTCGTCTCGGGAGGTTTCTATCCGGTTCTCGACGATGCGAGCGGCGTAGCGGCCAACGATGTAGGCAGGATCGTTCTGTGTTCGGGGAAGATCGCGTACGAGGCGATTGCATATCGCGACCAGGTCGAAGCGACGAATCCAGAGTGGGCAAAGACCGTCATCGTACGTGTGGAGCAGCTCTTCCCTTGGCCGGATGAGGCACTTGGAGCGATCGTCAAGGGATATCCGAACGCACGTGAGGTCGTTTGGCTCCAGGAGGAACCCGAGAACATGGGCGCATGGACATTTGCTCATGAGCGCCTGCACTCCGCACTGAGGGACCAGATTCGATTGCGGCACGTCTCTCGCGCGTCTGCTGCATCACCTGCGACGGGCATGCATGCCATGCACGTACTCGAACAAGAGGACCTCCTTCGTCGTGCGATAGGCGAACCCGCTTAGGTCGAGAGCGTGACGCCTTGCTCAGCGAGGAGACCATGGAGTTCAGCGATGGCGGACTCGATAGAGGCCACCTTGATCGTGGCGAAGCCGAGTGATCGTGCGGGCCTGAGGTTGATCCCTAGGTCGTCGAGGAAGACGCATTCGGAAGGTGCGAGTCCGAGGTGATCTGTGACGTGTTGGTAGATTCGAGGCTCTGGCTTTCTCATTCCGATCTGTGAAGATTCAATGACCACACTGGCAAAGCTGAACTGACCAAGTACCTTTCGATGTGAGGGGATGGGGAAGTTGTTCGTCAGCAGAGCGACAGGGAGCGCCTTGCTCAGCTGGTTGGCGAGCGCAACCATTGCGTGGTGGAGCTTGGGGTCCTCCTCTGCGAGAAGGGGCGTAGGATCGAGATCGAAGCCAAGTGCTGCCGCCTCAGCGCGAAGGCGGGAGACGAACGTGAGCTCGTCGATCTCGCCTCGCTCGAAGCATGCCCACGCGTTGGTGTCAGGGTTGGTCGAGTTGATCTGGATGATGGTGCCCTTGGGCATGCCGGCTTGGGCTTCTAGTGCACCGAATCGCTCGATTGGTGAGCGAATAAGCACTCCACCGACGTCGAAGATGACCGCTCGTATCACGCGTGTATGGTACCTGTAGATTTCTCAAAGCCGGCGAGTCGGCTGGCAGCCCTCGGACGGACCGTGAAGTAGCGTTGATGGAATGCGTCCTGAAGACTTCATCCCACATCGTCCTCCGTTCCTCCTCGTCGACGAGGTGACCGACATCGTCGAAGGCAAGTGGGCCAAGGGGCATTGGACGCCTCGAGCGGACCTCGATGTCTTCCGTGGTCATTTCCCAGAAATACCGGTGTTGCCAGGCGTGTACATGGTGGAGGCGCTCGCGCAACTCGGAGGATGTGCGGTAGCAACACCTAAATCCCACGAGGGTCGCATGCCGCTCTTCGGAGGGATCGACCGAGCCCGGTTTCGGCGGAGGGTGTCCCCAGATGAGCGACTTGATCTCGAGGTCGAGATCATCTCACTACGGTCCCGATCGGGTAAGGCACGTGGCGTCGCGAGCGTCGGCGGCGAGGTCGCTTGCGAGCTCGAGTTCATGTTCGTCCTCGCAGATCTATGACGACGGCCCTCACCTGGAACGTCAACTCCCTGAAGGTGCGCATGGAGTTTCTGCGTCATTGGCTGGAGAAAGTACGTCCTGACGTGGTCATGTTGCAGGAGACCAAGCTTCGCGACGAGGACTTCCCCTACGATGAGTTCGCCTCGATCGGTTATCATTCCGTACATCGCGGAGTATCGCAGTGGAACGGCGTCGCGATACTTTCCCGAGCACCCATTGAACTGCTCACTGACGTCGACGTCGACGTCACTTATGAGGGTGTGCGTGAGGCACGCTGCATCGCCGCCCGTGTTGATGAGTGCACCTTCATGTCGGTCTACGTGCCCAATGGCCGAGAGGTGGACCATCCGCATTTCTCGTACAAGCTCGCGTGGCTCGAGGGTCTCCGACGAGTCGTCGATGCACTTGGCCCCGCTCGGCTCGTCGTCGGAGGTGACTTCAACATTGCCCCCACCGATCTCGACGTGTGGGACCCCTCGTCGATGCAGGACGCGACCCACGTCACGCCAATCGAGCGCGATGCACTGGGGGCCCTTGTGTCGCTAGGACTCCATGATCTGGTCCGGTTGGTGCACCCCGAGGACCCTCAGTTCTCATGGTGGGATTACCGAGGTGGCGCATTTCACCGCGGCTTCGGCCTTCGGATCGATCTGCTCCTGGCATCTGGCGATCTTGCAGATCGAACAAGTGATGCTGGTACGATTCGCGATGCTCGGAAGCAGTTGAAGACCGGCGAGAAGCCTTCGGACCACGCGCCGGTGTTTGCACAGTTCTAGGAGGAGAATGCGAGATGTCGAGTACCTCACCACGAAAAGAGCAGTCACCTGCGCAGCTATGGCTCGAGGCGTTCTCGCATCTTCAGCGACGCGAGCCCACCGAACGCCGCTTGGAACTCGCGCGTATGGCAGACGCCACCCGTCGCGTGATCGAAGCGCTGGTCTCCGCGAAGATTCCTGCTGAGGAGATTGCACAGGCTGCCAAGTTGATCGAGGATGCCGCCGATGCGGTCGAACGATTTCCTCGCATCTCTGGTTTCGCGGGCTTCTCAGAGTCTGCGAACGCAGGGGATACCTCTTTGTTTTTCGATCGTTCTCCCATCATTGGCCAGGAGAATCCCATAGCTCCGCCGCTTCACTTCGAGCCGAAGACGGAATCTGACGGGTCCGTGGTCATTGTGGGGGGCGGCCGTTTCGGGGCCGCCTACGAGGGCCCTCCGGGCCATGTCCACGGAGGCTATATTGCCGCCGCCTTCGACGAAGTCTGCGGAATGGCGCAGTCGCTTTCGGGAACCCCGGGCATGACGGTGCACCTAGAGGTCGACTATCGAAAGCCAACGCCATTGCACACCGACCTTCGATTTGAGGGTCGACTTCTACGCGTTGAGGGCCGGAAGATCTTCACGAAAGGCGTCTGTCTCGTCGACGGTGTCCTCACCGCGGAGGCATCGGCGCTGTTCGTGTCGGTGGACTTCTCGCTGTTGGCAGCGGGTTTTGCGAATCCAGGCGCTCCTTCGGAGTGAGATAAGCAAATTCTCACTGACGGGTCACCTTTTGCTCAGGGATGTCGATGACACTTGATACATCGACGAATAGACCGAAAAAGGTAGCGAGGTGGGTCAATGAGAGGCACAAATCTACGCAGGGATTCACGAGCATCGATGAACAAGGTCGTGAGCGCATCGCTTGCGAGCTTT
>JBMFXL010000089.1:0-1930 GCA_049964275.1 Acidimicrobiales bacterium
GAAGGCATCGCGATCCTGGATATTAATTCGCAGGTCACCTTTGCGAACTCGGCCTATCTTGCCATGCATATGATCGCTCGGGACAAGCTCACCGCAACCAACTCCCGATCGCTCTATCCGCCGTCGATCAGCGTAGAGACGATCAACCACTTTGCACAGGTAGCACTTTCGAAGGGGGCTGCGGTCGGACAGTTCCCCCGATTGCGAGGTGACGGGACGACCTTTCAGGCCCAGGTGATGCTTGCCCCTCTCCGACATAAGGGCCGTGAACAGACCGGATGGATCGTGACCGTTATCGACATGTCGGATCAGGCCAAGGCCGTTGAGAAACTCCGCGTCCAAGCGCTCACTGATCCGCTGACCTCCATCAACAATCGTCGTGCCATCGTCGATCAACTCCGTGAGTTCCTTGCACATGGGAGCCCTGACGAACTCGTCTGCGTGCTGTTCATCGACATCGACCGCTTCAAACTGGTGAACGATAGCTTCGGACATCAGGTCGGTGACGAGTTCTTGCGGATCATCAGCGCTCGCATTGCGGCCGCGGTGCGTCCCCGGGATATCGTGGGGCGGCTCGGCGGGGACGAGTTCATGGTCGTTCTCCCAGGACTCAAGTCCCGAGGTGTTGCGACCTTGGTCGCAAACCGAATCCAGCAGGCGCTGAGCAATGGACCGATAATCATTGACGGTCATCGTCTCCGTTGTGCGGCGTCACTTGGCATTGCATTCGGGGTCCCGACGATGACCGATGCCGACACTCTTATCCATCACGCCGATGCCGCCATGTATCAGTCGAAACGCTCCTCCCGAGCGACCTCGGTGTATCAGTCCGAGACCTACGCCCACACCCATCGACATAACGCCGACCAAGAGATCGCAGAAGCGCTTCGAGAGTCCTTGATCGATCCAACGCAGCCCTATCTCCGCCTTCTTTACGCGCCCGTCTACGAACTCTCGTCGAAGCGTGTTCGAGGGTTCTCCGTGCAGCCCATGTGGAATCATCCTGGATTTGGTGACGTCAACTGGGAGGGCCTGAAAACCATCACGCTTGCGAGCCGACTCGTCGAGGAGTTCAGTACGTGGCTCACTATCTCGGCAATCGGCGCGCAACAGCAGCTTGCCGCCCTAAGTGGGGGAGAGACGCTTCGACTCAACTTCGGCTATCCGATCCACGATGCAGTACTCGTAGAGCGCGCTCTCCTTAAGCAGACCACATCGGCCTTCCATTCGATGCTTCCTCGACAGCTCCTCGTCTTCGAGGTGCCCGAGTCGGCGCTTGCGCATGAGGACATCGCGGCTGTGGGCTCAGGACTCGAACATCTCGCACGTTCGGGCCACACCGTCGCCATCTCTGGATTTGGGGAGCGCGCATCGATACAACAGCTCATCGACGCCCCCGCACGCATCCTCAAGATCGCGCCTACCTCCAAGTGGGAGGCGTGGAGTTCGGCGAGCCGGTATCTCGGTGCCGCAGTTGCGCTGTCCGCCGAGATCGGGCTCGATCTTGTGGCCTATCGAGTCGACTCCGAGGAAGACTTCATGGCCGTTGCGCCTCGAGTGCAGTTCGTCCAGGGACGCTTCGTAGGCGAAGCCGTAGCACGGGACAACGTGCTTTCTCATATCCAGGAGATCGAACAGCGTCGGTTTCCTTCACTGGCCTGAGGAACCCAAGGAAGAACTCACGTAATTTGATGCCATGACCACCGCGCACCTCTTCGAACGCGATTCCGAGCGCTACTGGGCGCACCACACCAAGGAACAGCCCTACGACCAAGGGCTCGTAGGGCTGAGCGGAGGTATCTTCGCGCGACTTGGGAGAGATGTATCACGCATCGTTGCGTTCTTCGACGATGGATCCTACCTCGCACGGGGAGAGCTCTTCGAACGAGCGAGAGCACGCGCCGCGACCCTCCGTGCACGTGGAGTCGAT
>JBMFXL010000089.1:2030-6440 GCA_049964275.1 Acidimicrobiales bacterium
GCTCTTCGAACGAGCGAGAGCACGCGCCGCGACCCTCCGTGCACGTGGAGTCGATCCTGGTGACGTAGTCGCACTCCGGATTCGCGACGTCCGGCTCACCCTCGAGTGGACGCTCGGCGTACTTTTCGCAGGTGCTGTCCTTGCGCCGTTCAACCCCGATGCACCCATCTATGAGTACAGCTACCTTGAAACCCTCGTTGTGCCCGTGGTGGTCGTCGCCGAGGGCCTATACGTAAGCGCAGGGAATCTCTCGGTCATCGACGCGTGCGCGCCGAGTGGTCAGCTTCCTCGCATTGATCCCGTACCACGGAGCCCAGATGACGGTGCATTGATCTTCTTCACCTCGGGCACGACGGGACGCCCAAAGGCGGTCCTCGTTCGCCAGGGTGCGCTCGCCGCCAACCTGGCTGCACTCCAGATGGCCTGGGAGTGGAGCCAGGACGACACCCTCTGCCTCACGTTGCCCCTCTTCCATATGCATGGACTCGGGATCGGGCTCTTGGGATCGCTGTGGACAGGTGGATCGCTGTACCTGCGAGCCGGCTTCGATGCTTCCTTCGTACTTGAGGCAGCAGCGCAGCGTCGCGCCTCAATGCTCTTCGGCGTGCCCACGATGTACCACAAGCTCGCCGACGCTGGTGGACGAGACGCGCTGTCGTCACTGCGACTGATCGTGAGCGGCTCCGCACCACTGTCAAAGGAACTTCATGAGGCAATGAGAACAGCGTCTGGCTCCTACCCTCTCGAGCGCTACGGGATGTCGGAGACCGCCATGTTGACGTCGAATCCGTTGCGCGGTATTCGCAAGCCGGGGAGCGTCGGCTTCGAACTCCCAGGCGTACGTCTTCGACTTGCCGACGGGGACGCGGGGGAGATCCTAGTGAAGGGTCCTAACGTCTTCCGGGAGTACTTAGAGAATCCCATCGCCACCGCGGATGCGTTCGTCGACGGTTGGTTTCGCACCGGCGATATCGGACGATTCGACGAGGACGGCTATCTCTCGATCGTCGGTCGCGCCAAGGAACTGATCATCACCGGCGGCTACAACGTGTATCCGCGAGAGGTCGAAGAGGTGATCACCTTGGTCCCAGGCGTTCGCGAAGCCGCCGTGGTCGGAGAGCCGTCACCCAAATGGGGAGAGATCGTGGTCGCCTACGTCGTGGGTACGGCAGACCCGGGCACGATTGCGACGGCCTGCTCGTCCCAGCTCAGCCCCTACAAGTGCCCGCGCGAGATTCGCTTCATCGACGCCGTTCCCCGCAACCACATGGGCAAGATTCAGCGCCATCTCCTTAGGGCCTAGGGAGCAGCGATCGGCCCTACCGTACCAATGCTCGTCAAGGCAAAGGACTCACTGATCTCGGCTTGTGCGCTTCCGATATGAGCACCCGCCTGAAGTGACAGGAGGCCACCGGTCTTCGCATCTGTACACGCCTGGTAGAGCTGACTGTACGCCGAGGGAGCCGCATCAGTTCCAATCGCCCAGGAGACACCCTGATGATTGGCCACCTCGCAGGACCCAAGCTTCTTGACCGTGATCCCAAGGGACTTATGCGCCACATCACCGACCTGCGTGGCATAGCCGCCGAGCGGGGGGACATCGGTCGGACTCGCGGGGGTAGTCGAAATGGTCGTCCCTAGGACACCATATGCGGTGCCATTGACGTAGTACTGCTGCGTACTGCCTACCTCGGTCTCATAATCGCGTGCACTGTAGACACGCCCGGTGATGGTCAGCGAGGCTGTTCCTGCACCCGATGTCTCGGTAAAGGTGTAGTTGGTAAAGCTCGAGAGCGCACTGACGGAAGGAAAAGAAGGATTCTGGGTGCCGCCTCCTGTCGTCGTCGGAGAGCCTGAGGTCGCCGAGGAGCCTGAAGGGGTATTCGCCGTCCCCGAGGAAGGGGGAGAAGCGCCTGCACTCGCACCACAGCCTGCCAGGCCCAGTGCACACACCATGACTACGCCGATTCCGCCGATCGAGACGTTCCGCACTCGCCCTACCACTTGGTCGACCTCCTCTGACGAGATGATCATACGCCAAAAGGACACGTGCGTATCATCAAGAACTTCGCGGAGCACCGGTATGAACTTCCTGCCAATCCTTGCCTTCGAGCCCCCGCGCTCGTAGACTCCCCATCTAAGTGGCATTGCGCGAACGATTGTCATGTCTATGTCTGCGACGATGACGCAATCCATGGTGGTGTGGGTCGATGGAGTGAGGCACGAAACGAGTTCAGTGAAAGCTGTCAGAGCCAAGCATGCCTGAGCAGCGTCAACCCCAGATGATCCTTCCGAGTCAGGCGCTTCCAGGGCGTGATCTCCCTATTGAGTCGTCCTCGGTCCATCTGGTGCTCGGCACCCCGCTCGCCCCACCTTTCCCAAGGAACACCGAGAGCATTGCCTTCGGCATGGGCTGTTTCTGGGGTACGGAGCAGGTGTTCTGGCAGCTTCCCGAGGTGTATACCACCGTGGCCGGTTACGCGGGCGGTTTCACACCCAATCCCATCTACGACGAGATCCTCACGGGCAAGACGGGCCATGCCGAGGTGGCACTCGTGGTCTACCACCCCGAGGTGGTCTCGACCCTGCGGCTGATCAAGACCTTCTTCGAGTCACACAACCCTACCCAGTACCTCCGCCAAGGCAAGGACCGGGGAAGCCACTACCGATCGGTGATTCTCTGCACGAACGAATCCCAGTACAAACTGGCAAATGATGTGCGTCTGTCACACCAGCTCAAACTGCTCAGGACAGGCTACGGACCCATCCGCACGGAGATCGAGATGCTGGACGCGTTCTACTTTGCTGAGCATTTCCACCAGCAGTACCTCTCCCGCAATCCACACCGCAACGGGGGGCAGGCGCCACTTGGGGTGGCTTGTGATCTCGGGGACGAGACCTTAGCTCAAGGATGATGGAGTGACCGAACGTCCTTGAGGTGACGGGCGAGACGCTCCTTCGCCAGCTTTATTTCGTGCGCGGTGTAGCTTGAGTGCCTGGTGGGAATGAGCGATGACGCAGGTCGTGACGCGGAGATCCCGTGCGCGAACGCATTTACCCACACCTCGGTGAATCCGCGGAGCCCATAGGCACCACCAAGCCCGAGAAGCACCGCGAGTACGAGGATGAGAAAGCGCGTTCGGGCCGCCGACGGGCGTTCGGTCGGCTGTTTGGACGGTACTACCGAGACCACCACGTCTCGACGGGACGAGATCGCGCTCCGGCGGAAGTACGCAAAGGCATGGAGCGCGACGAGGAAGAACCAGATGATGGCGACGAGCGTGTGCGCGGGAACGAGGAACGAGGTCGAGAAGGAACTCGGTCCCGAGATCGTGAGTTCGACCCCACTACCGAGCAAGATGATCGTAGAGAGTGCGAGAGGAACCGCGAGCACACGAAGCATGGGCCACGGTGGACCCGCCTCTATGAACTCCGTCTCACCTTGATAGAACCGGACGAAGCGGTAGAGTACGCCCAACAACTTGGCGACGAGGACTCCGGTGATGATCATCCCGATGACGACATGCCAGCTGACGAGGGCCGCAATGTAAGGAATCGTATAGATCTCGACGATGATCAGGGCAAGCGAGACCAGTCCAGTGATCGCGGAGATTCGCGCCACGAAACGGACCTTTGGTCCATCATTGTCTCCGAGTGCGCGCTCGAGGGCCTGTGGGAGGAAGGCATCGTAGAGCGACTCACCGTCTTGGATCTTCATGTTGTCCTTACAACTTCACCAGCATCTCCACCCTACCAGGACGATGGAAGAATCAAGAAGACGACAGATGCACCCACCACCCGAACCGCGCGCCACCAAGGTGCTTTGACAACGATCGTTCTCCGAAGGCGCCAACGGCGAACGAGGGTCGCTCATACCGCCAACCAGCGAGAGGACAAGGGTAAGGAATCCGCATTCAGCGCTCTTCACCAGTGACTTTACAGTGCAAGGTGAATATGTAAACGATTCAAGATTTCCCTCTGCGATCCGAGTATCGTTGTATCACACAACAGTCCTATGACAATGGCGTCAGGGGTGGATCGACATGGCATCTAGGGTCAGGCGAGCTGCGGATCCTCACGAGGCGGACGCAGGGGAGTCGAGACGAGCGAATCTCGCGCTCCTCGTGATCGTCGTTGGAGTCCTTATCACGGCAGTGGACACCACGATCGTCGTACTTGCGCTCCCCGCCATGCAGCGCTCTCTTCACGTCGGGCTCACCTCCGTCATCTGGGTCATCATCGGCTACCTCTTGGTCATCACCTTGCTCTCCACTCAGGTAGGCAAGGTGGGGGACATGTTCGGCCGGGTCCGGATGTATCGAGGAGGATTCCTCATCTTCATCGTGGGCTCGCTCCTCTGCGCTCTGGCGTGGAATGAGGCATCCATCATCGCGTTCCGACTCCTTCAGG
>JBMFXL010000090.1:0-6438 GCA_049964275.1 Acidimicrobiales bacterium
GGCGAGGGCATTCCTGGGTATGTCACCCCGAAAGTCTCCGTGGGGGCGATCGTGCAGAACGACGATGGTGAACTGCTCCTGGTACAGCGAGGTGACTCAGGGGTATGGTTCTATCCCACGGGCTGGGCAGACGTTGGCTACTCACCGGCAGAGGTTGTCGCCAAGGAGGTACGGGAGGAGACCGGAATCGAGTGTCGAGTTGATCGAGTGCTCGCCGTGCTCGATGGGATGCGCTCGGGATTTACTGCGATACCGATGTACTCCATCGTCTTTCTGTGCCAAGCGACGGGGGGCATCCTACGTGGTCACCCACTCGAGACACGGGACGTGGGCTGGTTTGCCCTCGACGAACTCCCACCTCCACTTCCCCAGGTGTCCCATCGGATTCCTACCTTGGCCCGCGCACTTCGAGGTGAGCCCACCGAGGTATATTTCGATCCGCCGCGACCCTGAGGGTCAAGACTCGTCGGTGTCTTGCGCCCTTAGGAATCGCTCTGCCTCAACCGCGAGCTCATCACCCGAGGCGAACTCGAGAGGTTCGTTCGATTCAGGGAAGTCTTCGTCCAGTTCGGTTTCGAACGATTCCGATTCCAGTTGACTGACGTAGGAGAGGATCTCGTCGTCGTTGGCTATGAGCTCGTCGATCTGATTGACATATTCGCGTGAGGCTCGCTCGAGTGACGCCACGTCAATCGAGCGCTCAAGTAGTGCCGATGTGCGTTGAACGAGCGCAAGAGCAGCCTTGGGGGACGGGGTCTGTGCGACGTAGTGAGGCACGTTGGCCCAGAGTGAGATGGACGGAATGTGTCTCGTTTGAAAGGCCGATTGAAGCACACCTAGGATCCCCGTTGGTCCCTCATATCGCGAAGGTTCCATCTGAAGGTGTTTCCCAAGGCTTGCGTCCGATGTCGTGCCGACCACTCTGGTAGGGCGTGTATGGGGTACCTCTGAAGCCAAGGCGCCGAGCGTAATTACCTTGTCGACGCCGTAGTCTGCCGCGATGCGGATCACATTGCGGGAGAAGTGCTTCCAGCGCAATTGGGGTTCGATGCCGACACAGAACAACAGGTCTCGTTTGCTGTCCGTCTGCGGAGCGAGATAGAAGCGTGTGTCTGGCCAGGAGAGCTTCCGTACGCCGGTACGATCCACCTGAATGGCGGGTCGTACGACGGTGAAGTCGAAGTATTCATCTGGGTCGATCGTGGCGACACGATGCGCGCGTGTCTGTTTCCTCAGGTGGTCGAGTGCAAGGGACGCCGCATCACCCGCATCACTCCAGCCTTGAAAGGCAACGATCAGTGTTGCGCTTCGCGATTCGGCATTGGACAACGTCTCGTCCCGCTCGTCTTCCATATCCATCAAGCCTACCTCCGTGACCTCAAGGGATGATACGGAGCGTGTGCGAGGACCGGTTCCGTATGCTGTGGACGTGTGGAGCATGAGGAGGAGCAAGAATGAGTTCCATGATCGAAGTTGCGCCGATCGATCGACTGCGACCTGGAGATCTTGAGCAGGTGAATCTCCTTCTTCCACAGCTGTCTCGTTCCGCTCCGCCCCTCTTGGAGAACGATCTCAACGCGATCATTGAAGCGCCCGAGACGTTGCTCCTCGGTGCGCGCGATTCAGACGGTCTGCTCGTCGGAATGCTCACTTTGGTTCTTTTCCATATCCCCACCGGACCTAGGGCGTGGATCGAGGATGTGGTCGTGGACGAGTCGGTCCGTGGAATGGGTGTGGGTGAGTTGTTGACGCGTGCTGCAGTGGTTGAAGCGCAACGTTTTGGTGCCAAGTCGGTGGACCTTACCTCTCGGCCGGATCGTGAGGCGGCGAACCGCTTGTATCAACGCTGTGGCTTTGTGAGGCGCGAGACGAACGTGTATCGTTTCTCATAGCGGCCGAGCAGCATCGCTCGTTAGTGGCGGGCCTGCGTCGCGTGCAATTGAGGAAAATGACGGAAGCAGCACGGAGACTTCTGGATGCGTTCTTGGGATCCTTGGATATCCAGGTCCCTTTGGCCGCCGTAACCCTTAACGACGGGCCATCGCTTCCCTCTGTGTTCAGGGTGAGCGATCTTGCTCAGGCATCGATCGGCGCAGCAGGGTCAGTGATGGGGGCCTTCATTTCGCTAATGACCAAGGGCGAGCCCCCGAAGGTTACCGTTGAGAGGGATCTGGCATCCGCGTGGTTCGCGGGGTCCCTACGGCCACGAGGCTGGGAGCTGCCAGCTGCCTGGGATGCGATCGCCGGGGATTATCGATGTAGCGACGGCTGGATCCGACTCCATACGAATGCCGCCCGACACCGCGAAGCGGCTCTCACCGTACTCGGCGTGGCTGAGGAGAGGGCTGAGGTTGGTCGAGCCACGAGTTCATGGGAGGCCGACGCACTCGAGACCGCCGTAGTTGACTCAGGGGGAGCTGCGGCAGCCATGCGTACACTTGCCGCATGGAGAAGTCATCCCCAGGGAAGCGCCGTCGTCGGAGAACCTCTGGTCTGGGTCAACCGTACTGATGCACCCGAGCTGCCTGATGTGCCGCGCGCATATAGCAATCGACCGTTGACGGGTGTGCGAGTGCTAGATCTTACGCGGGTACTCGCGGGCCCAGTTGCCACCCGGTTGCTTGCAGGCTGGGGTGCAGAAGTACTACGAATTGATCCGCCGGACTGGGACGAGCCCGCATTGACCCCTGAAGTCATGCTGGGAAAGCGCAGTGCGCGACTCGACCTTCGGAGATCCGATGATCGCGAACGCTTCATTGGGCTGCTTGGTGTCGCGGACGTCTTGGTCCATGGATATCGCCCAGGTGCACTTGAGCGACTGGGCTTCGATGAAGAGACGTTGAGTGCGGTTCGTCCTGGCCTTGTCGACGTGAGTCTTAATGCCTACGGCTGGACTGGACCATGGCGAAATCGCCGTGGGTTTGACAGCCTTGTCCAGATGAGCACGGGTATTGCCGATGCGGGTCGAGCTGGAGGTGAGAGCGACCCTCCGGCTCCACTTCCCGTGCAAGCCCTCGATCATGCCACTGGCTACCTCTTGGCTGCCTCAGCTATTGCGGGGCTCATCACGCGCCAGCTTGAGGGCCAAGGCAGCCGATGGCGCACCTCGCTCGCACGAGTCGCTGAGCTCTTGGTCGATGTGGGATCACCTCCAGACGAGTTCGGAGAGGTCCGAGGGAAGGTTGACCTAGAGCAGAATCAACCTCTCGAACGGACCTCGTGGGGCAACGCCTGGCGCCTTCCGCCGCCGTTGTGGGTAAGTGGCGCTCCACTTCGGTGGACGCTCCCTGCTCGGAGGTTGGGATCCGACGTGCCGTCCTGGCTTGCATCGTGATCTACTTGCCGAGAGGAACCGATCGATTCCGGGGGCGAACTTTCGTTCAGTGCCCTTCTAGCGCTGGCGCCAAGGGCATCGCTTCGCGGGGACGATGCTGAGGTTTTCACGTCGGTTCCATGAGACTTGTCACACGATTTGTATGCAACAGGTTGAAGCGACCTAGTATTCGCAGGTAGGACTTTCGTAGCTGGAGGGTAGGCACCATGGCGGAAAGCATCACCATTACCGACAACCGTACGGGGGAATCGTTCGAGATTCCGATTCAAAATGGCGTGGTGTCGTCGGCTGACTGGCAGAAGCACATGCCAGGCGTATGGTTTTATGATCCGGGACTCATGTCTACTGCCATGACCGAGTCAGCGGTGACCTATTTAGACGGTGATGAGGGGATCCTGCGTTATCGGGGTTATCCGATCGAGCAGCTCGCCGAAGAGTCGACCTACCTCGAGGTTTCCTACCTTCTCCTCAATGGCGAGCTCCCCACCCCTGCCCAGTATTCCAAGTGGGTTGAAGAGGTGACGCATCACACATTCATCCATGAGAACGTGCGCAAGCGTTTCCTCGAAGGTTTTCACTACGATGCCCATCCGATGGGCATCCTCGTGTCTGCGGTCGCCGCGTTGTCTACCTTCTACCTCGATGCGAAGGATATCTTCGATCCGGAGGCCCGTAGGAAGCAGATCGTTCGACTGATAGCCAAGATGCCTACGCTTGCCGCCGCGGCATATCGGTTCTCGGTGGGAATGCCATTCGTCTATCCTGACAACTCGCTCTCCTTCCCTGCGAACTTCCTCTCGATGATGTGGAAGATCGCCGAGCCGCGACATGAAGCCGATCCTCGATTGGTGCACGCCATGGATGTGCTGTTCATTCTTCACGCGGACCACGAGCAGAACTGTTCGACCACGGCGATGCGAGTGACTGGCTCCGCGCATGCGGATCCGTACTCCGCGACCGCGGCGGCAACGTCCGCACTTTACGGGCCCCGACACGGCGGTGCGAACGAAGCGGTCGTTCGAATGTTGACCGAGATCGGTTCGATCGAGAACGTTCCGGCGTTCGTGGAGGCGGTCAAGCGGGGAGAAGGACGACTTCAGGGATTCGGTCATCGGGTCTATAAGAACTACGATCCCAGGGCCAAGATCGTTAAGCGCACCGCGTACGAAGTCTTTGAGGTAACTGGCAAAAATCCTCTGCTCGATATTGCCCTCAAGCTCGAAGAGGTTGCGCTCTCGGATGAATACTTCATTTCGCGACGTCTCTATCCCAACGTCGATTTCTACTCGGGTCTGATCTATCAGGCCATGGGTTTTCCGGTCGATATGTTTCCCGTGTTGTTCGCGATCCCGCGCACCTCGGGATGGCTCGCGCATTGGTCGGAGCTCCTGGAACAAGATTCTAAGATTATTCGTCCGCGCCAGGCCTATATCGGCTCGGCTGAGCGGAAGTACGTACCGATCGATCAGCGCGAGAGCTAGGTCGTTTGACGGGACTCAACGACTCGGACGAGCCCTTCTTGTACGACGGATACGCACAAATCGCCACTTGACGAAAAAATATGACCTCGGGCTATGGCTCGTGCTGAGCCGGCCCATGGGCTTTCCTGATCATAGAGGAACCACTCGTCTGCCTTGAGGGCGCGGTGGAACCACATTGCGTGATCAAGGCTCGCCGACATTACGTTGGGGTCGTCCCAAGTGATGCCGTGAGGTATCATCGCGGAGCTCAGCAGCGACATGTCTGAAGCGTATGCGACGACGCACGCGTGCAAAAGTGGGTCTTCTGGAAGGGCGCCGTCCGCCTTCATCCAGATTCGCTGGGGCGGAATTTGGTCAGCTTGTCCTCGGTGGGCGCCGAGGGGTTCGATGTACCGCTGATCGATAGGCCGAGGGCGCTGGTACCACTGTTGACGCTCGTCCGAGGCGTGACGTGCGAGTGGAGCCATTCTCTCGAGGAAGGTTGGTAGCGACTCCGGTGGAGGAACGTTGGGCATCTTGACTTGATGGGAGACGCCTGGCTCGTCCTTGTGGAAAGATGCGGAGAGGTTGAAGATCGCCTTCCCGTGCTGAATGGCAACGACGCGACGAGTGGTGAACGATGCACCATCTCGGATCCGGTCGACCTCATAGAGGATAGGTATCGCTGGATCTCCTGGTCTGAGGAAATACGCGTGGAGCGAATGAACTTGTCCGCGTTCGACGGTGCGTCCCGCCGCAACCAGAGCCTGTCCGGCGACTTGGCCCCCGAAGACCCTTTGACGATTTTCGAGAGGACTACGGCCCCGGAAGATGTTCTCCTCGATGGATTCGAGGTCGAGGATGTCGACTAGCTCGTCGAGAGCTTCACTCACGAGTACCGCCTTGTCTAGGGATTCTTCGTAATGCATCATAGAACCCTTGGCCAATCTGGAAGGGCCGTGCGCTCGGGCTCGTTATAGTGGAAAGTTGTGCGTAGTGCAATCCTTCGTTTGTGGGCTCTTCTGGTTGACCGGGTAGGACTTACCGCCGTCAAGTACACCGCTGTGTCTGCGATCTCAGTCGTCGCATCTCAGATCATCTTGTTCGTGCTCTATGGCATTATTCGTCGGTGGTCGGCGGTGACTAGTAATGTCATCACGACCGCAATCACTGCGGTACCGGCGTATTACCTCAATCGGGCATGGGCATGGGGAAAGTCGGGCAAATCGCACTTCATGAAGGAGGTGCTCCCCTTTTGGATTCTCACCTTCATGGGACTTGCACTTTCCCTATGGGCCGTCTCGATCGCGCACCACATTTCGGTCCAACTTCATTTCTCACACTTAGCGGACGCACTCTTCGTCAACCTTGCGTCGCTTATTGCATTCGGGATTCTTTGGATCGGCAAGTTTATGATCTTCAACCGGTTCCTCTTTGGCGCTTCATTGGAATCGGTGCTCGCTGAGGTCGACTAGTCGAGGCTGGAGTGCCTGGCTCGGCGACCTTCTTGCGTGCCATCGTGGCAGTATCAGGTCCGCTCGACGAGTTCTTTGACGGCTTCCTCCGCGACTCGCACGCATGTTGGGATTCCTGAGCCTGCGATGTACGCGCCTGCGAGTGCAAGACCTCGCGTGTCGCCCAGTA
>JBMFXL010000091.1:0-6432 GCA_049964275.1 Acidimicrobiales bacterium
GCGATGCCGTACCCTTGGGCGTGGGAACATCCAAGGGTACGGAGCATCGCTAGCTGATCATCGGTCTCGACACCCTCGGCAACCGTTTCGAGCCCAAGAACGCTGCCCATGCGAAGCCCGCTCGTCACCAACGACGCGACACGGGGATCGGTGGTCATCTCCGCAACGAAGCTCTTGTCGATCTTGAGCTCTGAGAGCGGGAGCCGCGACAGATAGGAGAGCGAGGTGTACCCCGTACCAAAATCATCGATGGCAAAGCGCGCACCGAGCGATCCAAGGCCTAAGAGCCCGTCAAGCATGCTCGCAGAGCTCCCGATCGTGGCTGTCTCGGTGATCTCGAAGACCACGTGTGAGAGGATCGGCCCAGGTCCAAAGCGTTCGACGGCTGCTTGACAGACTCCGTCGAGATACCAGCGATCCGCAAGGGATTCCTGAGAGAGATTGATGGCCACCGTGAGTTGGTCGTCCACCGCGTGGAGCTTGGAGAGCCCCTCGAGTGCTTGGTCAAGGACGTCATTTGTGAGGACGTTGATTAGTCCGAGCTTCTCGGCAAGGGGAATGAACGTGTCGGGAGGATTGAAGGATCCGTCCTCGTCCCGCCACCGCACGAGCGCCTCGAACGAGGTGACCCTTCCAGAGGCGAGTTCGAGCTTGGGCTGGTACGTGAGCTTGAGTTGGTGGTTCGCAATCGCCGACGTCAGTCGGGCGGCGAGTGAGCGTCGGAGTGGCATTCGCGGGTTGGCAGACCCTTCGTCGACGTAGAGATCGCTATGGAGTCGCATCGCGCGTCGATGAATGGACTCGGCCATGGTCGCCATCTCATGAGGATTCGGACGCTGGTTCGTTGTGCTCGATCCGAACGTGACGATCGAGCACGTGCAATCAAGGATGAACTGCGCGCCGTGGATGTCGATGGGCTCACGAACGGCAAGTCGAAGTGGCGCAATAACCTCACGAGCCGCGAGGTCCAGCGCGACTTCACCACTTCGGACCGCCGAGATCTCTCCGGCCCCTGTGAGGAAGAGCTCTCCCCATTCGGAAAGATTGGCTCGAAGGAGATCCGCAAAGATCATGAGGATCGTCTCGGTGACCTCATGATCGAAGTTCTCGGTGAGTGCAACCATGTCCGTCAGCGAGCAGGTCAAGATCGCCACCTCCTCGCCCGGGTAGCGCTCGGAAAGACCCTCGAGATATTCGAGGCGGGCGGTATGGAGTGGAAGTCCTGTGACCCCATCGGTCCGGCCCAGTTGGAGGATCGAGTGTTCTGCCTCCCGCCGGCGAAGTAGTGAGCTGACGATGTTCGACATTGCAGCGAAATACGACATCTCGTCCGGCCCATACGACCGCGTTTCCTCGCTGTGCAACACGATGATGAGCTTGAGTGATGCATTGGTTGAAATTGGCAAGATCACAGTACTCGACGCTGGAGACGGCGAGAGATCGAGCGCATTCCAAAGAGGATCCCCCTCGAGGCCACCGGTGAGCACGACCGTAGCAAGACTACGGCGAAGTCGAAGCAGCACCGCTGAGGTGGAGGTACCGTTCGAAGAGAGTGGGTTGGCTCCATTGCCCCCTTGGGCGACGATACCCTTGGTATCCACTTCGCGCACATGGATGTGATGGCCTGGAAGCACGCGGTCGATCTCGGCACAAGCTTGGGAGATGAGGGTGTCGATTTCGGGATTGGCAAGCGCAGTTCGCGCGACCTGTGCAAGTGAGGAATTGAGTCGTGCGCTCCGCTGAGCCTCCTTCTTCGACCGCTCGAGATCGGAGACGTCGATCGCGGCACCGGTAATCGCGGGACTGCCATCAGGGCGTTCACGACGTTGTGCCCATAGCGCAACGAATCGGTCATGGTCGCCGAGGATCTCGCCGACCAGCTGACCGGTCGTTTCGAACTGCGACGCAGTCGAACTCACCTCCGACGAGGTCGTAGAGGTGGGCGCGGTGCCGACTGCGTGCGCCAGATCGAAGAACTCTTCGCCGGCAAGGAGCTGTAAAGTACCCTCGTCGTCGGTTCGAAAGACGGTCATCGGAACCGCCCCGGCCGCCAGGTCCAAGGCACGTTGGGAGAACGAGAGCGATGCACGGACACCGAGTGGACCCGAGAGGTTCTCGAAGAGACAGACCACCTGCACGGAGCGATCGCTCTCGGCATTGAGCGCAGCAAAGGAGCACTGAACCCAGATCTCCTCATGGGAGGATGACCTGATCAGTAGGCGACGGCGCGGTCGGCGGGTTGCCATGTCGCTTGTGGCACCCTGCTGCAAGGCGCGAATGGCGTCGCGCGCGACGGCTCTGCTCCTTGCATTGGCGAAGATCTCATCGAGTTCGAGTGCGCCATCGACGCCGAGCGGAATACCGATCATGTCCCGGAGGAAACGATTGGTCCGGACAGCGCGCCATGCCGTGTCGAAAATGGCGAGCCCGAGTGGGGCATCTTCGAGCGCGCGGAAGTACTTGTCCGCAAAATTCGCAATTCTTAGACCACTCTGGAGGACCGAATCCCTTTGCTCGAACGCCTCCCAGGACAGCGACACTGCATCCGCGACGAGCTGAATACCTTCGCGGATATCTGGCGTGAACGCACCCACCGTATGACTGAAACAGCCGAGTAGCCCGATCAGTCGGTCGGAGGAGATGAGCGGTACGGCGACGCCGGCACGAACGTCTGCGCGTCCCGCCCGCTCTCGCCAGTAGGCCATCCGGGGATCGATGGCGGCGTCGTCGAAGTATTGGAGCGTGCGAGTACGAAACGCAATCCCAGTGGGTCCCTCTGAGGCAGGCCCGTCGGTTGCGCGGGCGTGGATCGAGTTCACGTACCATAGTGGCTCACCCGCAGCCGCGACTGGACGCAGCTCACCGGTGTCGTCGAGCACGCTGATCCATACAAGGCAGATAGGTTCGAGATCTACCATGAGGTCAACGACGCCTTGTCGAAAGGATGCTTTGTCGTCTGAGGTCAACGCCAAGGCAGTGACCTCAGCGAGAAGGTCTTCGACCTGTGTCACTTGATCGCCTTGCACGCGATGCCAACGCGCCCACTGCGAGGGTGGTAATAGGGGAGCGCTCCGGGCGTAGCGGTATCGTTCTCGTTGAATCGCATCATCTCTCATCTCGATGCCACTGTCCCATCCTGCTGGGTAATTGCCTCTTCGTCAAGGACATTCGGTAAAAGAGGGTGCTCGATACCATATAGCGGTGCCCGTACTCAGAGTGACAGAGGCACGACGGGGTTAGTCTGGTGCAGGTTTGTACGAGACGAAGAGGGTAATCGCCGTGGCGAAGTGGTGGAATCCGTCGGTCGAGGCCGGTGACAAGCGTTTGACCTTTTGGCCTCAGGTGCTGATCGCGGTCGCGTTTTACGTCGTGTATTCGCTGGTGGGTGATGTCGCTAAGGCCTCTCGGACCAGCGCTGTTGACAACGCTATCAAGGAGATCAACCTTGAACGATCTCTCGGTCTCTATTTCGAGCAACACCTCCAACGTGTGACGTTGAACCTTCCGAATCTGATCAAATTCGCCAATCTCTACTACGTGACCGTGCACTTCGTGTTGCCAGTAGTCATCCTAGTACTGCTGTTTAGAAGGAGCGGTGTGCGTTTTCGGATGTACCGAAACGTTTTTGCTATCTTGACCATCTTGGGATTCCTGGTGTACCTGGTCGATCCAGTTGCGCCTCCCCGGCTCCTTCCCCATGCCTATCACTTCATCGATACCCAAGCGGTGTACGGAGGTGCGGGAAATCTCGATGCCACTCTGATGAAGGAGGGCGGGGACCCCTATGCAGCGATGCCATCGCTGCACTTTGCCTGGGCGCTGTGGTGCACGATTGCTGGCTGGGGAATCGTGCGTTCGTGGTGGGCGAAGACGCTTTTGTTTATCCACCCCCTCCTGACCATCTGGGTCGTTATCGTTACCGCCAACCATCTTGCGATCGAGATCGTTGCGGGTGCTGTGGCACTGTGGATCTCGATGCTGGTCGCGGGTGCATTCCGACCGATCAGACGGGGGTGGTGGTCCCAGGCGCAAGAGGCATCTGCTTCACGACATCGGGTGGTCTTCGTAAACGGACTTCGTACGACGTGATAAAAACTTCCTATGAGTATCGTCAAGGAGTTCAAGACATTCATCCTTCGGGGTAACGTGATCGACCTGGCCGTCGGTATCGTGATCGGCGCAGCGTTCAATACGGTCGTCCAGTCACTTATCAAGGACATATTCACTCCTGCGATTGGACTGCTGTTCAGCGTCCGATTCGTGGGCCTCAGCTACCACCGGGGCCACGTCGCATACATCCTCTTCGGCGACTTCCTCAACGCGCTCATCTCGTTCCTTGTCGTAGCGATCGCAGTCTTCTTTTTCGTCGTCAAGCCGATGAATATGCTGAATGCTCGGCGGGCTGCCAAGGAAGGTCCGAGTGATCCGACCACCAAGGCCTGCCCTTACTGCCTGTCCGAGATCCCCCTCGGCGCTTCGCGGTGCCCTCAGTGCACGTCTGACCTCGGGAGCCAGCCAGCGCTTGAGGCCTAGCGATTGATTGCGAAACGGCCATCAGGGAGAATAAAAACTCAATACCATTAAAGAGGCATCCGATAACGCTTGCAGGCATTTACTGCTGGAGAGGGTGGATGTGACGTGAGTGGGCGCTTGATCGACGGGGCGTTGGTCGACTATTTAGACGTAGTCGATCGTCCCATGGCTGTCGTCGGCCGCGATCGCATCCTATGGGCCAATACTGCGCTCGCCAAGCTCGTGTCGCGCGCGGTCTCCGATCTCTCAGAGCAACCCCTCGCCGAACTTACCGACTCCGAGGTGGTGTCGACCTCCCTGCGGATCCAGGTCTCCCCTTGCGACCTCAAGCATGCAACAGGACTACCCGTGCGAAGCGAGGTCAGGGCGGTTCCCATCTCGGCGGCAACTTGGATGCTGGAGTTCTCGCTTCGGAACGACATCGATTCCAACGAGGAGCTGCAGATCTACAAGGAGCGACTCTGGACCCTTGCTGATCAGGTGCCAGTTGGGATCTTCTTCTCCGAGGTGGGTATGCGTCTCCAGTACGTCAATGATCGACTCGCGGAGATATTCGATGCGCCGGTGGAACGGCTTGTAGGCATGGGATGGCTTGATCACATTGCCGATCGTTATCGACGTGAAGTCGAGGATTGCGTGCTCTCAGTACTCAAAGGATCTCGCGACGAGATCACCGTCGAGATTCGTGCAGGTATTGGCGTGGTTAAGCGCGTCAACATGCACTTTGCATCCGTGCAATCATCCGATGGGAGCGCGGGCTTCGTGGGTACGGTTGAGGACGTGACCGATCGAGTCGCCCATGAAGAACGACTTACCTTCGCCGCGACGCATGATCCTCTCACAGGACTACCTAATCGCGCAGCACTCGACACCGACCTCCTCATGTATCTGGACCATGTGCGCGCTCGCGATCTGCATGGCCTCATGATCGTGTTCTGTGACCTCGATGATTTCAAGGCGATCAACGACAATCTTGGCCATCTTGCGGGTGACCGGCTCCTGAACGAGACCGCGAACCGGCTTCGACATGCGTGCCGGGACGCGCATCGAGTGTACCGATATGCAGGAGACGAGTTCGTCATATTGTGTCCGGGTGTCGCAGATACCCATGAGGCGGTGACCATCTCACGTGAGTTCGAGGAGTCGCTCGTTCCCTCGATCCAGCTCTCGACCGCCGAGATTCGACTCTCTGCTTCGGTCGGCTACGCCCTTTCTCTCTCCGGCGAAGTCGGCGCGGATCAGCTACTCGTCGCGGCCGACCAGGCAATGTATGCAGTGAAGGCATTCAAGAAGCAGTCCCGTTCCACCGACGATTTGGATCGTCCCGCATTTCCTGAGACGGGGACGTTATGAGTGCACTTCCTCTCGTCAATCTCGATCAAGTCAACATGCTGGGCTCTCGGAGAGAGGTCGCTTCGGCGATCCTGCAAATGCTCAATGACGCCGACGTCGGCGCGCGTGACGTCGCGAACACTGCTGCTGCCGATCCATTGCTCACCGCCCGGATCATGCGTATGGCCAACAGCGCATACTACGGACTCTCCGGCAAAGTCAACGAACTCCATTTCGCCGTCTCAGTACTGGGCTTCCTGACCATTCGATCGCTTGCTACCGCGTCGCTTCTCGACAAGCTGACACCGATCTCACGTGACGCGTGGCGACGCTACGCGACCATGGCGGCAGTCGCCTCGCACCTTGCGCCCTTCTTCAACAGCGACCCCGCTGAGGCATTCTGTGCGGGAATGATGCAAGATCTCGGCGAACTCGTGCTCGCCAAGCATGATCCTCGTGGTTATCCGATGTTGCATCGTGAACTCGCGCCACTCCCGCTCTTCCTGCGTGACAATCTCGCGCGGGAGCGCGAGCACGACATCTACGGCATGGACCATACTGAGATCT
>JBMFXL010000092.1:0-6430 GCA_049964275.1 Acidimicrobiales bacterium
CAGTGATCGAGAGTGGGGAGATTCCGGAATCGTCGTCAGTAGCGGCGTGGTCAATCACCTGATGCAATGTGAGCACCCATAAAGCGTTGCTTCGCCAATCGAAGACAACAGAGTAGCGTTGAAGACGTGTGTGGTCGATTTGTACAGGCAATCACGGCAGATGAGCTCAGCGAATCACTCTCGAGCCTCGGCTACGCCCTGCTCCTCGAAGCCAATGAACAACTCTGGCTCCCGTCCTACAACGTCACGCCCTCCCAAAGCGCACTCGTGCTCACTCATTCTGCGCACGGCCTTACCGCACAGTCCATGAACTGGGGCTTTCCGCCATTTACCCCAAAGGGCCAGACCCGAGCCATAAGTCCCATCAATGCACGGGGCGATCGTCTGCTGACCTCGCCGATGTTCTCCTCCGCGCTCGGGGCGCGTCGCTGCGTAGTACCGGTCAATGGGTACTACGAGTGGAAGACCTCCGGTTCGAAAAAGCAGCCTTACTACTTGACCCGCCCAAGCGAACTCCTCTTCCTTGCAGGGCTGTACACGCCCGCGAAGGGAACCGAGGTGAAGCCTCGCTTCGCGATCGTCACGACAAACGCGCATCACGACATTGCCTTCATTCACGACCGAGAACCAGTAGTACTTGACGGAGACACCGCTCCAATGTGGATTGAAGGAACCAAGGACATGGTCACCACCAGGCTCAACCAAATTCTTGCGCCTGCGCTCCTCGACTTCCATGAGGTCAGTACTGCGGTGAATTCACCGGCTCACAACGACCCCTCGCTCATTGAGCCGATCTCGCTTTTTGGTTGAGCCACACTCACCAGAGACACTCATCAACGAAATGTCGATGCAGACTGTGCGACAGCGAGGTGCACGCTCAGCCACGACCAAGCGTGACACCAGCAGCGCTCCACCGACGCGAGGTCGTTAGCTTGGTAGCCCGCTCTCGGTGATCGCGGGTAGCACCGTCTTTTCGATGAAGCCCAGAATACCTTCGGTGTTCAGTCCGAGTTGGGAGAGAATCTGATCCGGACTGGCCTGGGCAAAGTATTTCGTAGGCACGCCAAGGTGAAACACGAGTACATCAGGTCGACGAGCGCGCAATGCCTGCGCGATCGAATCACCCGCACCACCAGGGATGAGCCCGTCTTCGATCGTGACTACCGCATCGGCCTTGCAGAGCTCCTCAACGAGGCGCGGGTCGAGCGGTCGAATGCACCGCGGATCCCAGAGATCGATCGCGACCCCAGCCTCGCCAAGCTCGAGTGCCGCCTGATACGCCGGTGCAAGCATCTTGCCGATGCCAACCACAACGACGCGCCCCTCGTTCGCTAACACTTTTCGTGCAGACAGCCCCGTACCGATCTCTCCTGCCACCCGCTTGAGCCCTGGCGTCTTCGGGAATCGCACTGCGGAAGGACCTTGAATCTTCACCGCGGTCTCAAGCATCACTGCGAGCTCATCGGTCGAGGAAGGGGCAAGCACCGTCACATTGGGGATAGACAGCATCTGCACCATATCGAGCAGACCATGATGCGAAGGGCCATCGTCGCCGGTAATGCCCGCTCGGTCGATAGCAAAGGTGACCGGAAGCTCATGAAGCCCCACGTCGAGATTGGCCTGATCGAAGGCTCGGGAGAGGAAGGTCGAGTACACCGCGACCACAGGATGGAGCCCACCCATGGCCATGCCCGCCGCACCGGTTACCGCATGTCCCTCAGCAATGCCGACATCGAAGAATCGATCAGGGTAGGCGGCCGCAAACGGTAGGAGTCCTGTGGTATCGGGCATTGCCGCCGTAATTGCGACGATTCGTGGATCATCAGCTGCAAGCTCCACGAGGGTCCGAGAGAAGACCTCAGTGTAGGAGCGGAGTGGCTCACCATCGACGACGCGAATGACCTGAGGTGCCTTGAGATCATGCAGGCAGTTGATCTCGTCGTCCTCCGCCGGACCATACCCACGGCCCTTCTGTGTGAGCGCGTGGATCACGATTGGCCCATCCCACTCGCGCGCGCCCTCGAAGGCATATTCAAGTGACGCGATGTCGTGGCCGTCTACGGGACCGACGTAGCGCACGCCCAACGCCTCAAAGAAGACGCGAGGCTCGATCGCTTCACGCACCGCGCCGGTGAGTCCCGTCCATGAGGTGGCAGCAAGTCCACCCACCGCAGGAATCTCAGAGATGAGTCGTCCGAGCTTGTTTCGGGCCTGCACATAGGAGGGATGGAGCCGGAGTTTAGTGATTGACTGAGAGAGCCTCGAGATAGTAGGCGCATAGGAACGACCATTGTCATTCCAGATGATCAAGACCTTAGAGCCAGCGTGGCCAATGTTATTGAGCGCCTCATAGGCGAGACCACCGGTGAGCGCGCCATCACCGACCAAGGCAACGACCCGCCTCATGCCATCGGTCGACCCAACCTCAGGGCCAAGTCCGAGCTTGAGCGAGGCCGCAAGCCCATAGGCGTAGCTAAGGGCGGTCGAGGCATGGGAGTTCTCGATCCAGTCATGTGGAGACTCGTGCCGTGATGGGTAGCCCGATAGGCCACCCTCCTTACGAAGTCCCTCGAACTCATGTCGGCGCCCCGTGAGGAGCTTGTGAACGTAGGCCTGATGGCCAGTATCGAAGAGCAAGATGTCGTTAGGCGAATGAAACTTCCGATGCATGGCCACGATCAGCTCGGTTGCACCAAGATTAGAGCCAAGGTGGCCACTGTTTCTTGTCACCGCGGCGATCACGAACTCGCGAATCTCTCCGCAGAGTTCGTCGAGTTCCTCGAAGCTCAGATCAGCGAGATCCTTCGGGGAATCGATCTTCTCTAACCACATGCGCGAAACTCCTACTCGCGTCGACCGGTGCCGCCACGGTACTTCACGACTCTCCCATCATAGGACTTCATGCGCAGTTATATGGTGTCGACGCAATGACACACTCAGGCACATCTTGACGTATTCCCTGCAAACTCCTGGGAGAGAAATACCGACCACGAGAAACGAAAGCGCAGCGACACGGGTCCACTATGGGGAATCTGCCAGGAGATCCGCCCGTCAGAGCGCTGCCGGATACAGCCCATGCTTGGCACCAGATATGGCGAGTAGCGCAGGGAGACCGCATAGCGCCCGGGTCTGGTGACCTCCGCACGGACACCGGAGTAGCCGTAAGAAAGGATGTGGGCACCCGGCATGAGCGGCTCCGGTGCACGAAGTGCGTACAACCCAATCTCTCCGAAGCGACCAACGAAGCGAAATGCGGATGAGTGTGCGACGAGCGCGGGTTCCTCTGCAGCAGAGAAGTCATACGGCGCAGGCGGCACCGCGACGTAGGCCACTGCAGATCGTCGCAACAGTGCGACGTAGCGCGCGGGCGTGAGCGTTACGCCATAGAGCGCAGCGTTCAATGGGAAGTCGAGTTGACGATACCAACCGCGCATGAGCGGAATGCCTGCGCTGGGAAGGAAGTAGGCAGCCGCGTGAGAGGTGGTGTCTACCGCTTCGACCCGTTGACCGGGCCGGAGATGGTGCACGAGATAGGTCTCAAGCGGCTCCCAGCCCGCTGCGGTTGAGAGCGCCGCAGGACCGCGGTCGACCAGTGGGCCATCAACGCTCGCAAGGTTCCAATACGTAGCACTTCCAAGGAGCACCGCCACCAGCACGCCGAGTCCAAGACGTCTCGACACCCCCACCACCTGGTGCCTCGACTCCCACGCCATTGCCGCCCCGACCGCCGCGATCGCCAGGCCAAGTTCAGAAACGCGGGCAACATTGGACCCAAGGGTGTCGGGAATCGGGAAGGTCACAAGCCCGATCGCAATATAGACGAGCGCGCCGATCACGAGATACCGTTCCGCATCCCCTCGTCGGCCGCCCAGAAGTGTCAACACCCCGACGAGGCTCAGCGCTACCACCGCCATGAGCGCAAGATCCGAGCCAAAGAATGGGTAACGACCCCCCAGATCCATTCCTCGTGCGACCAGCACGTCGAAGAGCACCAGTCCTACGGGCACAAGCAGGTCAACCGTGACGACAAGGCGAAGCGCCCTTCCGAGCGCCCTACGCGTGCCGAGGGTTCGCCATTCGAGCGCGAGCACCCTCGAGATGGCAAGCACACCGATCACCATGCCGAGAAAAAAGACTGCCAACGCCGAGGAGCCCAGTGCCAACACTGCGCCTAGCACGAAGCGACTTCGGTGGCCCCCGAGCAGCGCACGGCCAGCAAGTACGGCGAACGCAACGCCCACGATGTACGCCAGGTCTCCGCTGAGCGCCACCATTGGCCATGTCATCATGGCGACGCCAAGGCCCACCCGCAGCGGTCGCGACGAGGTGAGCGACCGCAGACTCCGTGCAACAAGCACGCTCACCCAGAGCGAGACGACCAGCACCAACTTGATCGAGGTAATCGATGCCAGGAGGTAAGGGACGATTGAGTACCCCACAAACGCCACCTGCCCCGAGTACCACCAGGGATTCCAAATGCCATGATGACCTAAGAGCATCGAGAGGTACCACCGGTGCGCATACAGGTCGGTTCCCGGAGGACCAAACAGGACAAGTACCAGTGCAAGGACGAGGCCGATCGCGCAGGTCAGGTCAGAGATATGAGGGCGCCGCGGCACATCCCAAGGTTAGGGCTCGCAGCGTCATGGCACGTCAGGTGTAGGTCCACGCCCGGCTCTAGTGTGGAGAGCAATGTCGAACCATATTCAATACCTCGTGGTCCTCGGCCTCTGTCTCGTGGGCACGCTGCCCCTTGAGCTTCTCATCGGCGCTCGCGTCTATCGCCAACCGCGACGACTGCTCATAACCCTCGTACCCGTCGCGGTGGTGTTCTCCCTTTTCGACATCGGATCCATCCACTGGCACTGGTGGCACTACGCGCACCGCTACGTCTCAGATATCAATCTCCCAGGTGATCTCCCCCTTGAGGAGTTGCTCTTCTTCATCGTGATCCCCATTTGCAGCTTGCTCACCTACGAAGCCGTCGGGGGCATGCGCAGGAGGGATTCCTCACCTTCTCTTGGAAGCCGAGGCCGCTGAGCATGCACGCCTACACCATCGGCGCGATCGTCGCGCTCGTCATCGCCGTGGGAATCGATCTGTGGGTCACGAAGTCCAAGGTGGTGTTCACCGCACAGTTCTGGATCGCCGTGGTCATCGTGCTTGGCTTCCAGGTCTTCGTCGATGGCTGGCTCACCAAGCTCTCTGCACCCATCGTCGAGTATGCGCCGAACCACTTCTCAGGGATACGGGTCTTCTTCAGCTCCCCGATCGAAGATTTCATCTACGGTCTTTCGATCATCACATTGACGCTCACGCTTTGGGTACGCACACGCTGAGCCGAAATTCACCTTACGCGTCGCGCGCACTAAGCTAGATACCCAAAGGAGGACCAATGACCAACCTGCTCATCGTTGTGGGTGTCTTCATCGTCATGGAGCCCCTGACCTACCTCGCCCACCGCTACGTCATGCACGGCATTGCGTGGACGATCCACGCATCGCACCACCGGCCACGAGAGACCACGATCGAGCTCAATGATCTCTTCCCGGTATTCTTTGCGACCATCACGATCATCGCATTCGCCATCGGCACGAATGTACCCTCGGCATCAGTGCTCATCCCGATCGGGATCGGCGTGACCGCCTACGGCGCCCTGTACTCCTTCGTGCATGACGTCTATATCCATGGGCGATTCTTCCAACTCAGTCGCGAGATCAAGCCGCTCGAGTACCTCAAGCGCGCACACATCCTCCATCACCTCTACGACGGTGAGCCTTACGGGATGTTGATGCCGATCGTGCCCAAGCGCATCCGGGAGCAGGCAAAGACCCTATTTGGAGAGCACGGCGAGCTTCGCGACAGTCGCGATCTTCTGAAGACCGGAAACTTTCGCGCGGCGGACAAATACGTCGTAATCGATTGATTCGATCCGATCGAGTATGCCGCCATAAAGCGAACGTGCGGCACGGATGCAGCCCTTCGCCCTGCCCGTAAGGTACTCGTCGCCCTTAACCGAGCGTGAATAGAGTTCACGGCAACGCGCAATCTCGAAACGCATGAGTTGCACGAACTCCGGCGTTGTCTCGCCAGCCTTCCACGCCTCCTCGGCGCCGAAGCGTGCGATGTCAGCTTGGGGAATATAGGTACGCCCTCGCGCTCGATCTTCGCCGATGTCACGGAGGAAGTTCGTGAGCTGGAACGCCACGCCAAGATCACGTGCATAAGGTGTCGCCTCATCCACGCTTGTTGGCGCGAGGATCAGAAGCGTCATCTCCCCAATGACCGCCGCGGAGCCGTCCATGTAGCGCATGAGATCATCAAAGGTCTCATAGGTCGTGGTGGAGAAGTCCATCTTCATCGATCGAAGGAATCGCACGAAGTACTCGAGATCGATATCGAACCTGCGAACGGTGTCGACCACCGCACG
>JBMFXL010000093.1:0-6353 GCA_049964275.1 Acidimicrobiales bacterium
AGCGTCTTCGCGTCGCTTGCGAATAATGTTCTTGATCATTCAGCCGTCTCCTACGTTGAGCGAATGGGTCCGTCCGTAGCCCCTCGACCTCCTCGCGTCGGTCTCAGGCTGGTCACAGAGTTCTTCGTACTGAGAGCGCTAAAACTTGAGCGACTTTGCGGAGTTTTTTCACGCTCAGTGATTATTTCCTACGAGGTTGTCACCCAAGCGTCATTGCCCGGTCACCGCTCCGACACTTGAAACCCATAACGTGGTGACGTGACTAGCGAACTCTTCACGCATCGAACCGAGCCCGCCGGCGATACCCGACCACTCGAATCCGCCTTCAACTTCCGAGACCTTGGGGGACTCCCAACTCGGAATGGGTCAACGCTCGCCTCAGGTCGGCTGTTTCGTTCCGACAACCTCTCCCGCGTGACCTCTCGTGACCTGAGACTTCTCCAAGATCTCGGGATCCGTCAGGTTATTGATCTGAGAACCGAAGCAGAGCGAAGCCGTAGTGGGACCATCGCCGACACCGGATTCGAGGGGACGGTACATACAATTCCGCTCCTCGATGTATCAGCGGCCGAAGAGGCTGTCGATCCGCCTGACGACTACCTCATTCATCGATATCGTCAGATTCTCACCGAAGGGGCACCCGGGATCTCCCGTGCCGTAAGCATGATTGCTTCAGGGCTTCCTCATGGGTCAGTCTTTCACTGCGCCGTGGGCAAAGATCGGACGGGAATGATAGCGATGGTGATACTTGGTCTCTGTGATGTGCCCGAGGAGATCATCGTCAAGGACTATGCACGCACGGCGCCCGCAATGACCGAGATGCTTGTGTGGCTCTCCCGAGAGATGCCCGAGATCGCCGCGCGAGTGACCGAGATTCCGCCGGTCATCATGTCCGCGATTCCCTCCACCATGGTGGCGACACTCGACTTCATCGACAGTGCCTTCGGAGGGTTTGAACGCTACGCCGCCTACGCCGGGATCTCAAATGAGGTCATCGAGAAGCTCCGAGAAGAGCTCGTGTCATCGTGAGCTAAACGTGTCATGAAAGACCACACCGGTCGCGCGTTAGTGAGCTTGGTCGACCTCTAGGCTCAACGCGTCCCTGCGTAGCTGGATTTTTTGTACGGTAATTTGAAATCTCCACTCCATGAGCATTCTCGTCTGCGCGCAGGAACACGGCCACGTCGAGCGTGTTGGATTTGAGAGGACGGCGAGCAGCCAACGATGACGAATCGGTTGGGACGACACCGGATGAGGCGGCGTACTCGTCTTCTGCAACTGGTTCGCAAGCGAAGCCGAACTCATCTCGCGATTGGGTCAGCCTTACTTGCCCTCATTGTGGTTCTAGGTAGTACGGGTCTCATTCTCGGACTAATGGGAAGCTCGTCTCCCACCGCGTCACATCGTCACCGACACTACGTTTCGCATCCGACGACCACCACTACCTCACCCACACAGCTCGACGGTCTCGTTCCGGCAAATCGACTTTCTCCTGGCTCGCTCTACTCTCCAACGATTGCGCATGAAAACTCTCTACCGGGTACCTCTGCCTGGCGGATCACCGGTCCTCAAACCGGCACCTCCATCATGGGCTATGCGGGAGCCACGAGCGTTCCCGTTGGCGGAAACCTCACCGTCTTTGTCTCAGACAGCTCCTCCTCTTTTTCTGCGCAAGTGTTTCGAATGGGCTATTACCAGGGTCTTCTTGGCCGTCTCATTTGGACATCACCGAGCTACCCCGGGGTTACCCAAAGTGCGTGCAATCCTGCACCAGTGACCCATATGGTGAGCTGCAACTGGAAGCCTTCGTTCACGATTCACCCAGGGGCGACCTGGGTACCTGGCGACTATCTCATCAAGCTGACTTCAAGTACCAATCAACAGAGCTACGTGCCCTTCACCTTGGTCAACTATCAGTCAAACGCTGCCGTACTTCTCATCAATGCAGTGACCACCTGGCAGGCGTACAACCTCTGGGGTGGCTGGGATCTCTATAACGGTCCATATCCAGGTGCGCGATCACCCCTCGTAAGTTTCGACCGACCTTACTCCTATCTTTTCGGCCAAGGGGCAGCTGACTTCATGGGGAACGAGCTACCCATGGTGGCGCTTGCGGAGCAGATGGGGCTCAACGTCACTTACCTCACCTCGGTCGACATCGATCTCCACCCGCAGCTTCTCCTCAATCACTCCGAGATAGTCTCTCTCGGTCATGACGAGTACTGGTCACCCACTATGCGAGCAGGCATCACGACGGCGCGAGACCAAGGAGTCAATCTCGCCTTTCTCGGAGCCAATGCAATCTTCCGGCGGATTCGATTCGAAAGCTCGGTGAATGGCGCGGATCGGATCATCGTGAACTACCGGATCGCGTCCCAAGATCCTGAGTACGGCGTCAACAATGCTGCGGTCACCACCAACTGGCCCTCGCCGCCCGATGCACAACCCGAGGGGAGCCTTATTGGGGTTCAATATCAGTGCAATCCCGTGAAGTACCCCATGGTGATCACGGACCCTTCTGCATGGGTGTTTCGCGGTACGGGGCTTCAGATGGGTTCAACTATTCCGAACTTGGTCGGCTCTGAGTTCGATGGCTACGGACCGAACTACAATCCCCCGTCCACACTTCAGCTTCTCGCCAACTCACCAGTGCTGTGCCGAAACGTCCCGTATTTTTCGGACATGTCCTATTACACCGCGCCATCAGGTGCAGGGGTCTTTGCGACTGGCACCAACCTGTGGGTTGCCGCGGTCGTAATCAACTGCGCGCCTCCCCTTCAAGGATGTCCGATCTCTCCAGTAGTGCAAATCACCAAAAATGTCCTTACTGCCTTCGGCAATGGCCCAGCCGCGAACGCATACCCGGCCTCACCTAACGCTGCACAGGTGGCGGCTCATCCTCCATATGGTCCACTCCGACCACTAACAACTACTACGACAACCTCAAGCACCACCACCACCACCACCAAGGTGCCAAGCACAACCACGACATCGAAGGCGTCATCAAGCACTACTTCAACGATCTTGACATCGCCATCTGCGTCCTCCACGACGACGACGGTTCCCTCGACTCCGACCGGCCCCACCACCACCACAACTTCTTCGGGCTAGCAGTTCGATGCGCCCGCGGCCAGTTGGTTAGCGCCCGTCTCGAAGCTGATCAAGCATCTCGGCAAGCTGACGCTGCTGGAGATCGGTAAGCGCATCCACAAAGTGGGCGCGCACTGCCGTGACGTGACCAGGCGCGGCGTCGACCAGCCTCTTCATACCCTGCTCAGTAATTTGCGCAAAGGTTCCGCGACGATCCTCTGTGCAGTCATCCTTTTGCACATAGCCTGCACGAACCATTTGGTCAACCCTCCGAGTGAGCCCGCTACGAGAGACCAGCACCGCATTCGCAAGCGCAGACATCCGCAGACGACCCCCGGGGGCTTCGGAGAGGTGGACGAGCACCTCGTATTCGGCAAACGAAAGATCCGCCCGTAGGCGAAGCTGCTCCTCGAGTGCGTTCATGATCAGGCGGTAGGTCGCAAGGTAATTACGCCAAAGTTGCTGTTGGCTCTCGCTAAGCCAGGGTATGTCGTGCTCCATCAAAAAAACAGTGTAGGTTCGGGAATGAATCACGAATTCGGTAGTTAGTTTGAAATTGAACTATTCCGGTTTGAGAGAAATGGAGTAACCGTGGCAGCGACGACAGCCTCTGAGCTGAATATTGCAACAGGTAAGTGGACGATCGATCCTTCCCACTCGAACGTCGAGTTCGTAGTGCGTCACATGATGGTCTCGAAGGTACGTGGACGCTTCAACGCCTTCTCAGGGGAAGTGGAGATCGCAGACAACATTGCCGATTCCACCGTGACCGCATCAATTGAGGTGAATTCCGTTGACACCCGCGATGAGAACCGCGACGGACACCTTCGCTCCGCGGACTTCTTCGACGTGGAGACCTACCCTACCATGACCTTCAAGTCCACCAAGATCGAGCCCAAGGGCAGCGACTACACCCTTACCGGTGACCTCACCATCAAGGGCACGACGAACAGCGTCTCCTTCGACCTCGAATTCAATGGTGCCGGGCCGGACGCCTACGGAGGCACCCGTGCGGGCTTCAGCGCAACCACCAAGATCTCCCGCAAGGAGTTCGGCCTGACGTGGAATGCGCTTCTTGAGACCGGAGGCGCAGTGGTCTCGGACGAAGCCACGATCCATCTCGAGATCGAGCTCGTCAAGGCCTAACCGCCGAACATCACATTCACGAAGTGACTGAGGCCCCGGGGTATGTGCCCCGGGGCTTCATTACATTAGGAAGAGTGAGCTAGGCTCACAAATGAAGACGGACAACGAGGAGGCACCCATGGGGCTACTCGACAAGGTCAAGGCGCAAGCCGTTTCGGTCACCGATGTAGCGAAGGAAGCGGCCGCGAAGGGGCAGACGAAGTTCGAAGAGCTGCAACACAAGCGCGCGGCTGATGCATTGCTACGTGAACTCGGGCTTTTCGTATTCCGACAGCACACCGGTGAGCTGACCAAAGATGCAAGCGAACTCGAGATTGCACGCCTCGTCGCGCTCTTGAAGGAGCATGCCGAGGAACACGGGCCGATCGAGGATTAGTAGTACCTCCGGGAAAGTCGTAACTACTTCTTCTCGCTCGCAAAATAGGGATTCTCGCCAAGGGTGTGATTCGTAATGTCGACGACGTCGCGAATCTCGGGAAGCCGTTCCTGGATGGCAACGGCGATTCCCTGCGACAACGTCACGGCCGCGAGACTGCAGCCTTGGCAGCCGCCGCTGAGTCGGAGGTAAGCGACTTCGTCGACGACACCCACCAGGTCGGCGCGGCCCCCGTGTGACGCGATCGACGGATTGATCTCATCCGCAAGCACCGCGATCACCTGCTGCGCAAGCTCGTTTTGAATGGCTTCCGGGGGGAACTCGGGCATCTCCAGCTTGGGAGGGGTATTCGGATTGATAAGAAGAAGTCCCGACTCCTCAGAGAAGTCAAGCGTCGAACCACGGAGCTTGTCGACAGAGGGCTTCGGTACGATGAACGGCACTCCCTCAATAACTGTCTTGGCATCCCCAGGTCCAAACTCGCGCTCTTCCTCGAAGTACACGTCGTATTCGTAGGTGTCGGCACCTGCGCCGGTCACCTCGATCCAGAGGGCAAGCTTCTCGGCCTCCGGCTCTTCAGCGCGCGCACCACGCACCGCCTCGAGGGCAATCGGGGTGACGGTGAGAATCTCATCCATGGGTACCTCTTCACAAGCTTGAGAACCCTTACCATGTTAGTTGTTATGGAACGCGTCCTTTTGGTACTGCCAGTCTCTGGCTACAGGAACCAGGCATTCGAGGACGCAGCAAAGCGAAACGGCGCAACTACGTGGATTCTTACCGAGGCGTCTCAACTGGCATTGCAGTCCCCAAGGATCCTTCCATTCTCTCTCGAACGCTTCGAGGAGGAGAGGGATGCAGTCGTTCGGCATGCCATGCAACTCGGCATCGATGCAGTGGTAGGGGTCGATGACCGATCGACGGTCATCGCGACCGAGATTGCTCACGCCTTAGGTCTCATCGACCCCACGCATCACCAGGGGGTATTGGCGTCACTCGACAAGTACCTCACGAGATCTCGCCTCGGTGATGCAGAGCTACCCCAGCCGCGCTGGCAACTCCATCAACCTACCGATGATCTGATCGCACAGATCGAGGCCGTTGGCGGCTTTCCAGTGGTCGTCAAGCCACGGAGTCTCAATCAGTCTCGTGGCGTGGTGCGTGCAGATGATCCCGGCTCCCTCGAGCGAGCAGTCACGATCGCTCGAGAGTCGCTCCAACGATGTGGGACGTCCGATCGATCACTCCTGGTTGAAGAGTACGTCGATGGAGTCGAGTTTGCCATCGAAGGGGTCCTCCACGAGGGCTACCTCAAGGTGCTCGCGGTCTTCGACAAGCCCGACCCCCTCGTCGGACCATACTTTGAGGAAAGCATCTACGTCGTACCGACCGCCCTCAGCGAGGGGATTCTCCGAGAGGCGACCCGGGTCGTCCAGGGGGCCGTGAAAGCGCTTGGACTTGTGCACGGCCCCCTACATGCTGAGCTTCGAAGCCGCGTTGACGACGACCGAGTGTTCCTCATCGAGATCGCACCTCGGACCATTGGAGGTAAGTGCGGATCGATCCTTCGCTTCGATGAGGGTCGTTCCCTTGAAGAGGTCGTGGTCGCCGAAGCACTTGGCGAGGGCAGTCATGCACCTAGACGCAGGAACGCACCCGCCGGTGTGCTCATGCTTCCTACTACCTCGACAGGGATCTTTCGCGGCATTCGCAATCTCGAGGAGGTCCAGTCGCTTCCAGG
>JBMFXL010000094.1:0-6333 GCA_049964275.1 Acidimicrobiales bacterium
TCTCCGAGGACGGGGTCGAGAGCCTCTCTCCTTTTCCCTCGGATGCGATTGACCCGAAACTCTGCATCTTCGAGTTCGTGTACTTTGCTCGCCCGGACACGAAGCTTCTCGGTCGTGAAGTGCACGGGGCCCGACGCGCGATGGGCGAACTCCTTGCACAGACCCAGCCGGTAGAGGCGGATCTCGTCATGGGCGTGCCTGATTCCGGTGTCCCTGCGGCCGAAGGGTACGCGAAGGCGTCGGGGATCCCCTACGGCCAAGGGCTCGTCAAGAATCGCTACATCGGACGCACGTTCATTGCCCCTGATCCCTCCTCGAGGGTAAGTGCAGTTCGGCGCAAATTGAACCCACTTGCCGAGAATATCTCTGGGAAGCGCCTCGTGGTGGTCGACGACTCGATTGTTCGCGGTACGACGACGCGGTCGATGGTCCGCATGCTCAAGGAAGCTGGTGCCTCGGAGGTCCATCTCCGAATATCTTCACCGCCCTATCGCTGGCCATGTTTCTATGGGATCGACACCCCGTCGCGACCTGATCTGTTGGCTGCCAATCGTGCGGTGGATGAGATGAAAGAATTCCTCGGCGCAGACTCGCTTGCCTTTCTTGCTCTTGATGCGTTGCGTGCCGCGGTGGGGGCCGAATCTGGATTTTGCGATGCATGCCTCACTGGGAGCTATCCTACGAGTCTCGAGGTTACGCCTTGAGACACTCGCAAGGACAACAGGGAGCGATCTGTGTCCACGTATAAAGCGGCCGGAGTCGACGTCAGTGCAGGTGAGCGGTCCGTGGAGCGTATCGCACCACTCGTTGCCTCGACCTATTCTGCGCGCGTGCTCGAGGGAATCGGGGGCTTCGGTGCCCTTTTCCGGGCACAGTTCGAGGGGCTTCGTGACCCCGTTCTTGTGTCTGGGACGGATGGCGTAGGAACGAAATCGCAGCTCGCCCGGCGGCTCGGCATCCTCGACACGGTTGGTTTCGATCTCGTGGCAATGTGCGTTGACGATATTGCGTGTGTGGGTGCGGAGCCACTGTTCTTTCTGGACTACCTCGCGGTTGGAAAGCAGCGTCCTGAGCAGATCGAGGCATTGGTCTCGGGTATTGCCCGAGCCTGTGCCGAGGCGGAGTGTGCATTGATCGGCGGTGAGACCGCTGAGCACCCTGGTGTCATGGCATCAGACGACTTCGATCTTGCCGGCTTTGTGGTCGGTGTCGTCGACTCCACCGAGCGGTGGGGCGCTCATCGAGTCCAGAGCGGTGACGTACTCATTGGCCTCACGTCTCCTAATTTACGGTCGAACGGTTTTTCGCTCGTCCGAGCGATTTACAGTGATCTCCTCGATGACGCAAGGACGCTCAGCCCTGATGAACACGCATGGCTCGTGGAGTTGCTCCAGCCCTCCGTGCTCTACAGCCCCAAGCTCAGGCGACTCAGTGATGCGCAAGGAATCCATGCCGCAGCTCATGTCACTGGGGGAGGGCTTTGCTCGAATCTCGCACGAGTCATTCCTGACGAGCTGGTTGCGGAGATTGATAAGTCCAGCTGGGACGTACCAGACGTCTTTCGACGAATTTCCTCCGATGGCCAGGTCGACGATGAGGAGATGTATGCGACCTTCAACATGGGGATCGGGATGGTCCTCGTAGTTGATCCCGATATCGCAGACGGCGTGAACCGTGAATTGACCGATCTAGGGTCCGGAACAGTGATTCTCGGTGAGGTCGGTCGGCTTCTTCCCTCTGAGACTACAGAAAGGGCACGATGGAAGAGGTAACGGCCTTCGCAGAGCTCAACCAACTGTCCGATGCGGAGCTGGTCAATCGACTCAAGCACATGCTCCTCACCCATTCGATTCTTCGCGGCGAGTTCACCTTGAAGTCTGGGGCCACCTCGACTTGGTTCATCGACGCCAAGGCCACCGCATGTCGCCCTGAAGGAATTCAGCTCATTGCACTGCTCACGTTGCGGCGCCTTCCAAGCGCGGTGACCGCAATCGGCGGTCAAACGATGGGTGCTGATCCGATCGCATTTGGTGTTGCGGCCATTGGCGCCGTGCTCGGGCGACCTTTGCGCTCGTTTTCGATTCGCAAGGAGGTGAAGGATCATGGAGGAGGAGGAAGGGTCGCTGGGGCGCTGCTCAAGGGTGACCGGGTCGCCATTGTCGAGGACGCATCGACTCGAGGCACGTCGATCATGGCCGCCGTTGAAGCTGCGCGCGAGGCCGGAGCCGAAGTGGTGTTCGCCACGAGCGTGGTAGATCGAGGCGGTAGCGCAGAGGCGTATCTCGAAGCCTTCGGAATACCTTACGTGCCGCTGCTTCGGGCCACCGACCTCGATCTTCCCTTCGAAGGTGGCCTTCCCGGATATATCAGACCCTGAGTAGCTCCTCGCACGCGTGCCTGATCTCTCGCGTGCCAAAGCTGGCCGCTTCCTCGAGTGATTTGGCGAATCCCATCGACGGAACGTCCTCCATTGCGAGTCGCGCAATCGGTGCGTCGAGGGCCCAAAATGCGTGCTCGGTGATCGTGGCGGCTACCTCTGCACCCACCCCGAAGGACTTGTTATCCTCGTGAACGATGAGAACTTTGGAGCAACGTGATACCGAATCGACGATGAGCTCACGATCGAGAGGCGAGATCGTTCGGAGATCGATGACCTCGATCTGAGCAATGTCGGCGAGCTCTTCCGCTGCTTGGGTGGCAAGGTGGCGGTGGAAGCCGTAGGTGATGATCGTCATGTCTCGACCCTTACGCACGATGCTTCCCCGCCCGATGGGCACCTTGAAGTCAGGAGGCGGTATCACTCCTTTGACTGTGCGGTAAGCGCGCTTGTGCTCAAGGAAGAGGATGGGGTTTGGATCCTCCATCGCCGTGTTGAGCAGCCCCACCGCGTCGGCAGGAGTCGACGGAGCAACCACCTTCAGACCCGGAATATGTGCGTAGAACGCCTCGATGCACTGCGAGTGGTAGAGCGCCCCGTGTACTCCACCGCCGTAGGGCGCTCGAATTACCATCGGCACCTCGAAGTCACCGTTGGAACGATAATGTATTCGGGCGGCCTCCGAGAGGATCTGATCGAATGCCGAGTGAATGAAGTCGGCGAACTGAATCTCCACGATCGGCCTAGCGCCGTTGAGGGCCAGCCCGATTCCTATTCCTACGAGTGATGATTCGGCGAGAGGTGTGTCGACGACTCGATTCTCCCCGAATTTCATCGCGAGGTCGGCCGTCGCACGGAATACGCCGCCTCGCTTGCCGACGTCTTCCCCAAGGATGATGACTCGTGGATCGGTCGCAAGCTGGTGCTCCATGGTCGAACGAATCGCATCGATGTAGTTGCCTATACGGAGCTCACTGCCGGATGGATCTGTTCGAGGAACAGGGACCTCTCGTGGCTGATCGAACTCCTTGACGACGTGGTAAGAGACTGACTTGGCCTCAGGTACGGGCCGAGCCTCTGCGCGAACTGACTCCTGATCGACGAGAGCACTGTATTCAGCCGTCCACGACGAGACATTGTCTTCGGTGATCAAACCTTTGTCGATGAGGTAGCGCGCATAGCGGCCGAGCGGATCTGCCGCCTTGGCTGCCTCGACCTCTTGGGGGTCGCGATAGGTCTTGTCGTCATCGTCTGAGGTATGCGAGAGGAAACGGTAGCAGTTAGCGACTACGAAACTCGACCCTTCACCTGCACGCGCGTGTGCCCACGCCTTCGCGAGGGTGTCGTGAACGGCGAGCACATCGTTGCCGTCGACTCGATAGGACGGAATGTTGTAGGAATCTCCTCGTACTGCGAGATCCTCAACGGCCGACTCCTTAGAGAGAGGCACCGAGATGGCATAGCCGTTGTTCTCGCAAAGGAAGATGATTGGGAGCTTATGAATGCCCGCGAAGTTCATGGCCTCGTGGAAGTCGCCCTTCGAGGTCGCACCGTCGCCGAAGGTACAGAGGACAACTTCGTCACTACCACGATTCTTGATGTCGAGGGCGATTCCTGCCGCGTGTGGAAGATGGGTAGCAATGGGTGATGAGCCGGTAATGACGTTGAGATGCTTGTATCCCCAGTGGTTCGGCATCTGGCGCCCTCCCGAAGAGGGGTCGTCAGCGCGTGCGAAAATTCCAAGAAGTGCCTCATAGGGAGTCAGTCCGAGTCCGACCATCAACGCAAGGTCCCGATAGTAGGGAAGTACGATGTCGTGCCCTCGATTGATCGCGTGTGCAGTGCCGATCTGAACGGCTTCATGTCCCTGCGATGAGATCATGAAGGGAGCTTTCCCCATGCGGTTGAGCTGGAAGGTCTTTTGGTCCAGTATCCGAGCGAGAAGCATCTCGCGATACATTTCGATCGCTTCTTCGTCGGTGATACCAAGGCTACGGTGGTCGTGCTCATGGACCACACTGCTATCGACATTCGCAGAGTCCGAGGAGGAGAGTGCTGCGGGTTTGGTAGAGTCGCCCGATCGCTTCTTGAAAATCGCCATGCCGCTCCTTCGATGTGAAGCCTTCGCAGACTTAACCACAACTGTAACCTTGACGCCCCAACCCCGTCACGCTATAAGACTCAGGTCAATCACGCGCCACCCCGTCTACGTTTCCGCGAATTTCGACCCCGCTCCATGCATTGTATGCATAAGTCCTCAGCAAACTCTCACGAGCCCTCTCTACATCGGGTGCATCGAGTGGTTGATCAGGTCGTTGACGGGCTAGCCTTAGCCTTCATGACTACACCAAATGTCTCGTATTCAGTCGTCCTTCGGGTCGAGCTGAGCCATCGTCCGGGCACCCTTGGACGTCTTACGACCGCGATTGGCGAAATAGGTGGAAACATCCTTGGTCTTGATATCGTCGAGGCAACAGGAGATGTGATCGTTCGAGACGTCACGGTACTCGCCGGTGACGTAGACCATGCTGCAGCGATTCGCGCGGCCGCTGAGTCAGTCGAAGGCGTACACGTCCGAAGTGCCATGGACCGAACCTTTCGACTCCATCTCGGTGGAAAGATCGAGGTTCGGGGTAAGAATCCGATCCTCAATCGTGATGACCTCTCGATGGCGTATACGCCCGGTGTCGCACGGGTGTCCTCGGAGATCGCCGCACGACCGGTCCAAGCCCATAAGTACACCATCAAATCAAATACCGTGGCCGTGGTATCCACCGGATCGGCGGTGCTTGGACTCGGCAACATCGGTCCATATGGGGCTATCCCCGTGATGGAGGGTAAGGCCCAACTCTTCAAGGAATTCGCAGGCATCGATGCATTCCCGATTTGTCTCCGCACGACCTCGGTTCAAGAGACGATCGAGACGGTCGAGCGCCTCGAACCGGTTTTCGGTGGAATCAACCTGGAAGACATCGCTGCGCCGGATTGTTTCGAGATCGAAGATGCACTCAAGGCGTCGCTCGATATTCCTGTGTTCCATGACGATCAGCACGGAACCGCGGTCGTAGTGCTTGCGGCACTTGGTAACGCGATCAAGGTGGTTGACAAGCGCATCGACGAGCTCTCGGTGGTGATCGCGGGAGCTGGAGCGGCGGGAGTCGCGATCGCGAAGATCCTCCACAACGCTGGCGTCCCGAACATCATGGTCTCGGATCGTAAGGGGCTTATCTTCGATGGCCGCGAGGAGTTCTCTGGGGCCAAGCTCTGGCTTGCTGAGCACACGAATCCGGACAAGAAAATGGGTAGTGTTCCCGAGGCGATGGTAGGAGCCGATGTCTTCGTCGGCGTCAGTGGCCCTGGAATTGCTGGCCGCGAGGACGTCGAGCAGATGGCAAAGAATCCGATCGTGTTCGGCTTGGCCAATCCTACTCCTGAGATTATGCCCGAAGAGATCGAAGGCATCGCAGCCGTCGTGGCGACTGGCCGTTCTGACTATGCGAACCAGATCAATAATGTCCTTTGTTTCCCTGGAATCTTCCGTGGCGCGTTGGATGCTGGCGCGATGGCGATCACCGAATCGATGAAGCTGGCCGCTGCGAACGCAATTGCGAACGCCGTTGGCGAGGATGAACTCTCGCCGAACTACATCGTTCCATCGGTCTTCAACAAGTCGGTGGTGACGTCAGTTGCGGAGGCGGTTGCTGATGCAGCTCGTCGTGATGGAGTCATCCGGCATCCTGCCGATCAGTAGTCCTGAAGCGGCGTCATTTCGCTCAAGAAGAAGGGCGGCACGCAAAAACGTGCCGCCCTTCGACGTGGTCTAGACCGGCGTCGATCCGGTGACCTCACGCTTTTCAGGCGTGCGCTCTGCCAACTGAGCTACTAGACCCGGAGACATCTCCGCGGACCTGACGGGATTTGAACCCGCGACCTCCGGCTTGACAGGCCGGCGTGCA
>JBMFXL010000095.1:0-6328 GCA_049964275.1 Acidimicrobiales bacterium
TGAGTAAAGTACCGCAGCGTCGACACCGTACCGCCGGACTGGCTGGAGCGTTATCTCCGTGACCAGTTCAGGCTGGGTGATGATATCGAGGATCGAGCCGATTCCCCTGATGTTCCGGTACTCAGGCAGTGAGCGCCCGGCCTGACGCATGAACCAGATGGGGGTGGCCTTAACCGGCCTTCCGGCGATCGCATCGAGAAAGCTCGAGGCGTTTGATGAGGAAGAGTCTTGATTGTGGGAGTTGGGTCGCTGCGTCATCTTGACTCGACAGCCTAAGCTGTATCAAGTCATTTTTGTAATTCCTACCTGCGAGGTGTTGTGATCCACCCGGATCTTGCAGCTGAAAATGAATTTGTCCAGAACGCATACGGTCGTCTTGCGGCTATGCGCGACATTGCGCGAATGCGTATGGAAGAGGTGCTCGATCTAGGGCGAGGTGGGACTCCTCAGTCGCGGGCGGAGCGGGACGTGGTCGTTCGAAGCTCGCTTGCCCGTCTTGACGCTCTCAATGTTGGCGAGCAAGCACTCGTGTTCGGACGGATTGATTTTCAAGAGGCGAGTGGAGAGTTCGATGGTGCGAGTTTCCACATTGGGCGCCTTTCTGTCAACGGAGAGGACATGGAGCCACTCGTCGTCGACTGGCGCGCACCGGTTTCAGAGGCCTTCTACCGTGCGACCGGGAAGGATCCAATGGGCCTTCGTCTCCGCCGTCATCTTCTCTGTAAAGGCCCGAAGGTCGTAGGAATCGAGGACGAGGCACTGGGAAGTGACGAGCAGTTGGTCACCGACGATTCGCTTATAGGGGCTGGGGCGTTGTATGCCGCAATCTCTCGTCCAAGAACTGAGTACATGGCGGACATTGTCGCCACCATCCAAGGTGAGCAAGATGCAATTGTTCGGCATCCGATGTCGGGTGTGCTCGTCGTGCAGGGTGCGCCGGGTACCGGGAAGACCGCGGTCGCGCTACATCGAGCGGCGTACCTTCTCTACACCTATCGGTGGCGTTTCGAACATCAGGGTCTCTTGGTGATCGGCCCATCGACGGAGTTTGTTCGCTACATCTCGCGAGTGCTTCCGTCGCTTGGCGAGTCAGGCGTGGAGCTAAAGACAGTTGAAGGGGTTTCGGGCCTCACCGCATCAAGAGCAGAATCGAGCGCGCTTGCCGTAGCTACCAAGGGCGACGCGCGTATGGCAGAGGTAATTGCCAAAGGTGTGAAAGATCGGGAGCGACCACTGCGAAAGGTCGTCGAAGTACCATTCGGCTCGAAGATATTAAAGGTCCCGCCAGAGTTGACTGCGCGCATCGTGAACGCGGCCAAACGTCGTAGTGGCCCACACAACTCCCGACGTCGCCTCGTGGAGCACAAGCTTGCGGAGGTGCTTGCGCAGTCGTATCTCCAGGACGGTCCACTCGTGGCCCCGCGCGATCCCGAGTCAAATGTGATCCATATCGGCGCTCGTGTCGAGGAGGTGGCGGCGACGCCTCTTCCCGGCGAGGACGGAGATGTCCTCAAAGAAGTGATCGACGCACTTCGTCACTCTCAAGCGTTTCAGCGCGTAGTGGAGCGGATTTGGCCGCGCCTCACGGCGTTCGAGTTCCTCTACGATCTGCTGGCTCACCGACCCCTGCTCGAGCTGGCGGCGAGGGGGATCCTTTCGGATCGGGAGCGTGACGCAATCGCAGTCACACGACAGACCTCGGTCGAAGAACATCGTTGGAGCCACGAAGACCTAATGCTCCTTGACGAAGCTCGTGTGCTTCTTGAGGGAGACGATGACGTCACGACCTTCGGTCACGTGGTGATCGATGAGGCGCAGGACCTTTCTCCGATGGCCGCGAGAATGATCGCTCGTCGTTGTCCAGGTGGCTCCATGACTGTCCTTGGCGACATTGCCCAGGCCATGGGAGCGTGGGCGGGGCGTGACTGGGCGTCTATCACGTTGCCTTTGCGAAACGGACGTGAATTCGAGCTTGTAGAGCTTACTGTCAATTATCGGACGCCAGCAGAGATCTCGGCGGTAGCCGATGTGGTCCGCGCGCGATATCTCCCCGAGTACCGCGCATCTAAGTCCATACGTGAGGGCGCGAGACCTCCCCGCTATCTTCCGATCGCACGCGGAAACCTACTCGAGGAGCTGCGTGCGGTGATCGGCGACCTCACGGGTGAAGGCCTTGATGGGACGATTGGGATAGTGGCACCTAGCGAGTTGGTATCCCCGATTGTCGCCGAGATCGAATCTCTCGATGATCTGCCTGGGTCGACTATTTCGGTGCTCGATGTGGGTCGTGTACGGGGACTCGAATTCGACCACGTCGTGGTTGTCGAGCCCTTCGGCCTCGTGCGTGAACCCGATCGCACTATGCGGGCACTCTTCGTCGCGGTGACTCGGGCCACGCAGAGCGTGACATTTCTTGGATCAGACGAAGCCCCCGATTGGCTAGAGCCAACCATTTTCACCTAAGGTATCTAGAGAGGTTCTCGGCGATCCGATGAACCGCTTGGCTGGTTCAAACAGGTGGAGATTGTGGCGCAGGTAGTTGCGGCAGGAGAGCGACGAAGCGAGCCGATTCGCTTCAACCGCCCCTCGATGCTCGGGGTCGGTACGATTGTCTGGCTTGGATCCGAGTTCATGTTCTTCAGCGGCCTTTTCGCCGCGTACTTTACGATCCGGGCGCACGACGGTTCGCCATTTCCACGATCCAACATCCACCTTGATGTGTTGCAGTCCGGCATTTTCACCATCATCTTGGTGATGTCTTCTGTCACCATGCAGAAGGGCGTGTTCGAGGCCGAGCATGGTCGTAAGGCGGCTGCCAAGTGGTGGATCTTGCTCACCATGGTGATGGGACTGGCCTTTGTTGCGAACCAAGCGGTCGAATGGTCGAAGAACACCTTCGGGCCTCAGACCAACGCGTATGGCTCACTCTTCTATCTGATGACTGGTATCCATGGCCTTCATGTGATCCTTGGCATCGTCGCTATGGGATTCCTCATGCTTCGGATGGCTGGACGCGAACGTGACCCAGGTGAGCTTTCCGTACTTCAGTCGGTCAGTTACTACTGGCACTTTGTGGATGTGGTTTGGATTGCGCTGTATTCGGTACTGTTTCTCCTGCACTGAGATGGCGCGCGAGGTTAGGGGCTGAGTTGAATACTCTCGTAACTGGGGATGAGCGAGGACGACGTTGTTAGCGCGCATTTCTCCTAAAGCACGTACGTGGGGAGCGAGTTTCGGGCTTGCGATAGGCGTTGGACTTGGAGCCGTGGTTGCTTTTGCACCGTCGGCGTCGGCGACGTCAAGCGCGGTTTCCCAATCGGTGTCTCAAGCGCCAATGGGCAGCTCGGCTGCGATTACCTACCGCGCGCCGTCACCTTCATTGATCCCTGAAGGGCGGACACTCTTTATCGAGAATTGTTCGACCTGTCATGGAGTCGATGCTGCCGGTTCGTCACGCGCGCCGAATCTACAGGGTCTAGGCGCTGCCACTATCGATTTTTGGGTGTACACCGGAAGAATGCCTCTGGCTGATCCGAGTGTGCAAGCGGCGCAAAAGCCCCGACGGTTCAACCGTCAGCAGACGCTCGCGATCGCTGCATACGTCACCTCGCTTGCTCCGGGTGGCCCTGGCATCCCGACCGTCAATTTGAACCAGGCCAACCTCTCCCTCGGAGAGAGTCTTTTCTCGACCAACTGTGCAGCGTGCCACACGATTACCGGGGCGGGCGATGCGCTGGCGAACAATGTGTATGCACCGGCACTGACGGGTGTGGCGTCGACGCAGATAGCCGAGGCGGTACGAACGGGACCCGGGAACATGCCGAGATTTGGCAACGGAACGTTGAGCAACAAGGACGTTGCAAGCATTGTTAAGTACGTCTTGTACCTTCAACACCCCAAGGACAGTGGTGGAATCGCACTCGGTCATGTTGGGCCTGTCACTGAGGGATTCGTCGGCATTCTGATCGGCCTCGGTGGACTGATGCTATTTGGCTTCTGGATCGGTGGTAGGGCGGGAAGATGAGTCTTTCGGAGATTGATCGGGATACCGTGCATTCTGGTGAACCCAAACGACACTCGACGGGATCACGAACCGCAGAGCGCCTCATCGGGCTCGCGTTTTTTCTCTCGTTTCTCGCAACGATTGGTCTCGGGATCACATTCTGGGTTGGTGGACAACCTCAAGTCGAAGGTGCACTTCTCTTTGTCGCGCTCATCGGAATTGGGGTAGGAGTTGTCGCCTGGGGCAAATACCTCATTCCTCACGGTCCATTCGTTCAGGAGCGAGAGGAACTCCAGTCGAGTGATCGAGACAAGGAGGCGTTCTACGCATCCCTCGAACGTGGCACCCAACAACTTGGACGACGCAAGTTCCTCGGGCGCATGCTCGGGCTGTCGCTTGGAGCGTTTGGCATCCTTCAGCTGTTCCCATTTCTCCGTTCTCTCGGGCCGGTCCCAAAGAACGCCCTTGATGTGACGGATTGGAAGCCTGGCTCCGTGGTCGTCAAGACCGATGGTACACCGGTGGTCGAAACCGACCTTGAGGTGGGTGGTGCGATGACGGTGTTCCCTAAGGGCTTTGTCGGGAATGCCTTGGATCAGGTAATCCTGGTTCGTCCTGCGAACTACGATCTCGTGACTCGACCTGGCCGAGAGACGTGGGGCCCTAAGGGATACCTTGCATTTTCGAAGGTGTGCACGCATGCGGGGTGTCCTGTAGGTCTCTACCAGGAACTCACTCAGCAGCTGTTGTGCCCGTGTCATCAGAGCCTCTTTGACGTACTCACCGGCGCAACTCCTGTCTTTGGGCCTGCACCTCGGCCGTTGCCCCAGCTTCCTCTTCGATTTGATGGTTCGGGTGAACTGGTCGCCCAGGCAGGCTTTGATCAGCCGATCGGTCCAGGCTTTTGGGAGAGGTCATGATTACGCGCAAAGCATCCGATTGGGTAGACGAGCGGCTCGGTATTGCAAGGTCTGGGCGAAGTGCGCTGAACAAGATCTTTCCAGACCACTGGTCATTCATGTTGGGTGAGATCGCGCTCTACTCATTCATTGTTCTCCTGTTCACTGGTGTGTTCCTCACCCTCTTCTTCGTGCCGTCCTCACATGAGATTGTTTACCACGGGGTTTACAAGCCGCTTCAAGGACAGAAGGTCTCCGAGGCGTTCGCCTCGACCTTGAACCTCAGCTTCTCGGTCCGTGCAGGTTTGGTGATGAGACAGATGCACCACTGGGCTGCGAACGTGTTCATTGCTGCGATCGTGGTGCATGTTTGTCGAATTTTCTTCACCGGTTCATTTCGGAAGCCGCGTGAACTCAACTGGATCATTGGTACTGTGCTCCTGATCCTGGCGATCGTCAACGGATTTATTGGGTACTCCCTTCCAGACGATCTCATCTCGGGTACAGGTATCCGCATCGCGTTCTCGATCGTTGAATCGGTGCCGTTGGTGGGAAGCTATCTCGCGTTCTTCCTCTTCGGTGGAAATTTTCCTGGGAATGCGATCATTCCTCGGTTCTACACCATCCACGTACTACTCGTTCCGGCACTTATCGTGGGTCTCCTTGGTGCGCACCTCGCCATCATGTACCACCAGAAGCACACGCAATTCCCAGGCAGGGGAAGGACGAATCGCAATGTCGTGGGTACCACACTGTGGCCAGGATATGCCCTTGAGGCAGGTGGATTCTTCTTCATCATCGCAGGAGTGATTGCCGCGCTAGGTGGCTTAGTTCAGATCAACCCGATCTGGCTCTATGGTCCTTATATTCCGTACAAGGTGAGTTATGCGGTTCAGCCTGACTGGTACATGGGATGGCTTGACGGTGCCTTGCGACTCATGCCGTCGTGGGAAGTCGCAAACTTCGGGCACATGATCCCGAACGTGTTCTTCCCCGCCGTCCTCTTGCCCGGGATCACCTTTACCGCGCTAGCCCTCTGGCCGTTTATCGAACGTCGGATCACGAAAGATCACGATGTGCACAATCTCTGCGACCGGCCCCGCGATGTGCCTTGGAGAACCGCCTTCGGTGTGGGTGTCATCGCCTTCTATGTGGTGCTGTTCTTCGCATCGTCGACCGACGTGCTTGCGAACACGTTCAATACTTCGCTGAACTTTGTATTGTGGACGTTCCGGATTCTCCTCATCGCCGTGCCTCCAATCGCTGGATACTTCACGTATCTCTTGGTCCGCGAAACGGCGCAGGTTCAGAGTGCCGGCTCCCGAAAGGTTGCTTCGATCATCTACCGTTCGGAGGAGGGCGAGTACTCGACGGTTGAGGCGGAGCGATTGAGCGCGGATTTGGTTCATCGCGCGGATCCAACCGA
>JBMFXL010000096.1:0-6297 GCA_049964275.1 Acidimicrobiales bacterium
GTGTTTGCGAGCGCAATGACGCAGTTGATTGGAGGACTCTGAGGTGGCTGACGAGATCACCGATATCAGCGAGCTCGAGGTTCCCGAGGACTACGCCACCTACCAGGCGGTGGAGGCACTCCTTTTGATCGCGAGTGAGCCGCTCTCGATCGAAGAGCTCTGTCGACACATCGACGTGGACGAGGTCCTCGTGCGCGAGGCGCTTGCTGAGATCGATGCGCACTACCGCACGACGAGACGCGGGTTCTACCTTGCTGAGATCGCGGGTGGCTACCAGTTGCGCACCCGTCCGGAGATCTACTCGCTCGTGCGCTCCTATGTGGCCGAGAACTACGGCACCAAGCTTTCCCGCGCGGCCCTCGAGACGCTTGCCATCGTGGCCTATCGCCAACCTATTTCACGCACCCAGGTGTCGGAGATCCGTGGGGTGAACGCCGATGGCGTGATGCGGCTGCTCGTAACGCGTGGATACATCGAAGCGACCCATCGCGACACCGGTCCAGGTCAAGCGGCACTGTACTCGACGACGGCCCGCTTCCTCGAACGACTCGGGCTTTACTCCATCGAGGAGCTACCGCCACTGGCTGAGTTCGTGCCGACCATCGAGGATGTCGAGGCGCTTGAGGCTGCACTCTTTGGCGATGATGAATCCCTATAGCTTCGACGAACCCGAGGGGGAACGACTCTCCAAGGTGCTCGCCCGTCTTGGGTATGGATCTCGACGAGTCTGCGACGAGCTCATCGCCTCAGGTCGGGTGCGTGTGAACGGTGAGCGTGCCGCCCTCGGAGTACGGGTGGATGTGAACCAGGACGAAGTGACAGTCGATGGTGCGCCCGTTGGTATCGCGCCCGATCTCGTGTACTACCTCTTCAACAAACCCGCGAAGGTGGTGACCACCATGTCCGATCCTGAGGGTCGTGCGACCGTCATGGAGTTCGTTCCTGAGGAGCCTCGGGTCTTTCCTGTCGGTCGACTCGACTATGACACCGAGGGGCTGCTCATCCTCACCAATGACGGACCCTTGACCCAGCTGCTGACGCATCCCTCCCATGGCGTCGAGAAGGAGTACCTAGCGGAGCTCGACGGAACACCGTCCCATGGAGAACTCTCACGGTTGCGACGGGGGATCGACCTCGACGACGGACCGACTGCGGAGGCAAAGATCGGAGTGGTTGGCGAACGAACCGTCCGCATTACCATCCACGAAGGACGCAATCGACAGGTACGTCGTATGTTCGACGCGATTGGTTACGAGGTCCGACGACTGGTGCGCGTTCGGATCGGACCGTTGATCGACTCCACCCTCGCGCCAGGAGCCTTCCGCCCACTTACTCACGAGGAGATCCTCTCGCTTCGAGACGCTGCGACCCCGCGTTTGAGTCGCGCCGAACGGCGTCGGGTTGCCCACGGGGACGAAGGGCTTGCGCCGGAGACTCACTAACCTTTCGCCATGGCGATTCGGGGACTACGCGGAGCGACGACGGTCGAGCACGACAGCGTCGAGCAGATCACGGAGCGGACCAAGGAGCTCGTCCAGGCGATGCTCGACCGCAATGGCATCTCCAAGGAGCAGTTGATCAGTATCATCTTCACCGCAACCTCGGACATCCACGCAATGTTTCCCGCGGCTGCAGCGCGTGAACTTGGACTTGGGGACGTGCCCCTCATGTGCGCCCGAGAGCTCGATATCGTGGGGGCCACCCCGCTCTGCATCAGGGTGCTCATGCACCTCGATACCGCGCACGCTCGGAGCGAACTTCACCACATCTACCACTACGGTGCCCGAGGGCTCCGCGACGATCTCCCTGAATAGCGCTCCATGAGAGTACGAATTTCTGGAGGAGTGGGAACCGCCAATGGGGTAGTCGTTCCCCCGGGGGACAAATCGATCTCGCACCGTGCACTCCTCTTCGCTTCGATCGCGAACGGCACGTCACAGATCTCGAACCTCTCGGACGGTGCAGACGTCGGTGCGACCAGGCGTGCCATTGGTTTGCTTGGCGCGAGTGTGACGACTACGACGGCGCCGAGAGGTCAGCTCTCGACGGAAGAAGGTTCCACTCATGTCTCTGCCGACCAGTGGGTGACCGTCGAAGGATGTGGTCTTGATGGGCTTCATGAGCCCGCTGGGATCATCGATGTGGGTAACTCGGGGACCCTCCTCAGACTCCTGCCAGGGCTCCTTGCGGGGATCGATGGCGCCGCCGTACTGAGTGGGGATGCCTCGGTCAACGAGCGACCGGTCGATCGCATCATTCGGCCACTTACCCAGATGGGAGCGAGTTTCGATGCCCGACGGCGCGGTACGGTGCCACCCATGTGGATCCGAGGCGGTGCGCTCCGAGGCATTCACTACCGAACGCCGGTGCCCTCCGCGCAGATCAAGTCGGCGGTGCTCTTGGCGGGACTCTTTGCTGAGGGGGAGACCGTCCTGTCTGAGTCGACCGAGACGCGCCCACACACCGAGGAGTTTTTCTCACTCTGTGAGGTCCCCTTCGACCAGTCCATCGATGCCGACGGCTCACGCCATGTGCGTATCACACGTCCGGACCGAGTCGCGCCGTTCTTTCTCACCGTGCCCGCAGACCCCTCGCAGGCAGCGTTCTGGGCAGTCGCTGCGGCTATTTCACCGAAGGGTGCCGTGACGCTACGTACGTGTTACCGCGGCACCTCGCGTGCCGGCTATCTCGATGTGCTTTCTGCCATGGGTGCGGACGTGAGCCGCGTGCCCCTTGGCGGCGAGGAGTTGGGGCTCCCGAGGGAGGACGTCTCCGTCAGGTGGGGTCCGCTCCGTGGGGTTACTTTTGGGGGAGCATTCGTCTCCACCATGATCGACGAGATTCCAATCCTGGCCGTGGCGGCATGCTTTGCGGAGGGTACGAGTGAGTTCCGCGACATAGGAGAGCTCCGGGTGAAGGAGTCCGATCGGATTGCGTCCACCGCGGCGATGCTCGAGGCCTTCGGGGCCTCGGTGCGTACCGAAGCCGACGCGCTCATCGTCTCTGGGAGCCCCGAGTTCGTCCCTTCTGGTGCGCTGATCGACGCGCATGGCGATCATCGGATTGCCATGGCCGCCGCCATAATGGCGTCCCGTTCGCCTCACGAGGCGATCATCTCCGGATTTGAGTCAGTAGCGACCTCATATGTGCGTTTTGGCGCCGACTACGAGCGTCTTATTGGTAAGGAGATCGAGTCGGTACCTGGCGAGAGCGGTGCGCTCTAAAGGGGGAGTCCCCAAGGTGCCATCCACGAGGCAAGGTCGGGCTCTACAGGGAGATCGGTGCCGATGATGGCCTTGAGCGTGAGCTCCCGTTCATTGTTGCGGGAGCTCGGGCCTGTGGGCACGAAGGGGTAGAAGGTGCCACGTTTGTACATGTAGATCCAGTACACCGGCTGGCTGACCTTCTGATCATCGAATCGGAAGGCCGAGCAGAGGAGCGCTTGGGCGAATCCATGGTCCTCGAGGGATCGATTGACCGCGTGGATGGCAGTGGTGAGCGACTCGATCGATGGATCGGAGATGACGACCCAGTCGTAGCCGTAGGAGTCTGTCGAGGTGGTGTACGTCGTGTTCGAGTCCGTCATGGAGTCGAGCACGCTCTGATATTCGGCCACCGTGTTCTCGAAGGCGGCACCCGACGCTGGCTTGTAACAGACTGCACCCTTGCCTGATGGGGTGAGATTCGCGTTGATTTCGAGCGTGATGGTGGCGCCAGGCAGCTTGAAGAGCTCGTCTAGGTTCGCCTTGGGCAACTTAGTGTTGCCCTTCAAGATATCGAAGAGACCCACGTGCGCCGCTTACTCCGGGGTTCCGAGCTGCTGCTCGATCTTGTCCAGTTCGGCAATCCGTCGCTCGAGGCTCGGGTGCGTAGAGAACAGGGTCGACAGCGAGAAGGTGTTCTGCGCGATGGCAGGGGTGAAGAAAAACGCATTAAACGCCGAGGCCGCACGGAGGTCCTTCATCGGGATCCGTCCCATGTCCCCGCTGATCTTGATGAGCGCGGACTTGAGGAGTGCTGGTCGGCCGATGAGTATGGCACCTGAGCGATCTGCGCTCAGCTCACGGTAGCGGGAGAGCGCCCGGATGAGGAGGAACGAAATGGCGTAGACCACGATGGAGACCAGCATCACCGCTGCCTCCACTGCAAAGAGCGACTGTCCGTTCTGATCGCGACGGTTTCCTCCGAATCCACCGAAGAGTTCTGAGTAGTAGAGCACGCGGGTGAGGATGCCGGCGACCATTCCAAGGAAGGACGCGATGGTCATCACCGCGACATCGCGGTGTGCTACGTGGGAGAGCTCATGGGAGAGGACCGCCTCAACCTCTTGGGTCTCGAGCCGTCGGAGGAGACCCGTGGTGACGCACACCACGGCGTTCTTCGGATTTCGACCGGTCGCAAAGGCGTTGGGAATGTCGGTGTTCGCGATCGCGATGCGGGGCATTGGCATGTTGGCGAGCCCACAGAGCCGACCGACGACGCCATAGAGTTCGGGAGCTTCCTGCTCGGTGACGAGGTGCCCATGCATACCCCATAGGGCGATCTTGTCGGAGAAGAAGTACTGGACGAAGAGGATGATTGCCGCGATTGCGATCACGGTCACGGTGCCGACACCAACGGCGATGAGCACCGCAATGAAGGCGACATAGAGCGCACCGAGTAGGAAGATCGTTAGACCCATCCTCGCCGTGAGGCCCTTGTCGCTCTGGAATCTCGTTTTTGCCACGATTGATTATCCCTTGTGAACTTTCAGTTTGCCATTGACTATCCTGGGTCCTTCCTAAAAGTGTAGGGTACTGCGACGAGACCATTCGCATGCGTCAGCACGGGAGACGGGAGTTGGGGTGACAACGATCGCACGCGCGCCCTGGGGCCTGCCCGTCGAGCCGGTGATCGCCATCGATGGACAGGCGGGTTCGGGCAAGTCCACGGTGGCCGGGCTCATCGGCAGCCATTTCGACCTCCCGGTGCTCAATACGGGTCTCTACTTTCGCGCTGCGACCGTCTGGCTCACTCGTCTCGGTGGAGAGCGAGCGCGTTCAGTGCTCCGAGATGACGACCCCCTCGGTGGGATCTCGATCGGCGTCGAAGGGGAGGTCGCCTACCTCGAAGGTGAGGAGCTCACCGACGAACTCCGCAGCGACGAGGTCATGGCGCTTCTTCCGACCGTCTCGGCCCATCCTGGTGTGCGTCACACGCTCCTTGGAATGCAACGCGCGTGGGTCAAGGAGAAGGGACCCGTGGTCGTCGAGGGACGTGACATCGGCACGGTGGTCTTTCCTCGCGCGTTCTTCAAGGCCTTCTTGGTGGCCTCGGATGAGGCAAGGGTGGCGCGACGACCTGCTGAGGGTGTGGCCTTGCTCGTCCGGGACTCCCGCGACGCAACGCGTGCGCACGCACCTTCGGTTGCTGCGGAGGATGCGATCGTGATCGACACCACCAACCTCAGTGTCGAGGACGTATTGGAAGAGATGGTCGGGCTCGTGGAGTACCGTATATTCGAGTTGACCGCGCCGAGGTAGCCAACGCGCTCGGCCATAGGGGAGGAGCACACCAGCACATGAGCGAGACGACCCCACCATCGCCTCGTCCGATGCCCTTGGTCGAAGTCCACGTACCGACCGTGTTCGAGCGTCGGGTCTATGCGGTCATGCGTGCAATCGTTGCCTTCGTCAATCGGCGTTACTGGCACACCAAGGTGCGTTATGAAGCAGGACTGCCCTCTGCGCCGTTCATCTTGGCGCCTACGCATCGCTCCTATATCGATACCGTCCTCGTCGGTTCGGTGGTGCCCCACTACATGCACTTCATGGCCAAGGTGGAGCTTTGGAAGAAGCCAGCGCTAGCCAAGATACTCGAGATCCTTGGCGCGTTTCCGGTCGATCGCGACGCCGCGGATCGCTCGGCATTGGAAAGTGCGCTCAAGGTACTTGCGCTCGGTGAGCCGCTCGTGGTCTATCCCGAAGGAGAACGACGGGAGGGCGATGTCGTCACTGACATCCACGAAGGAGTGGCCTACATGGCGCTTCGAAGCGGAGTACCCGTCGTTCCAGTCGCATTCTATGGAAGCAATAAGGCCTGGGCGAAGGGTGCGAAGTTGCCCTCACCCGCACAGGTGCGCGCAATCGTGGGTCCGCCCATGCTGCCAGAGCGTTTCAAACGTGAAGGGGCTCGAACCACCAAGACGGTCTCGCGTCGCGCGGTCACCGAGATGACCGAAGCGCTCCGCGTAGAACTCCAGCGCCTCTATGACGAGGCGGCAACCATGGAGACTCGCTAACCGACCAAGGCGAGCGT
>JBMFXL010000097.1:0-6248 GCA_049964275.1 Acidimicrobiales bacterium
CCTGCCTTCACCTTCCTGACCGACTTCGCGGTCCATCCGCTCTGGGTTCATGAGGGCATCGATGCTCATATCTGTGTCTCGCCAAGCGCGGCTTCGGGCGTACGTCACCTCCTACGAGCCCCAAAGATCTCGATCTCAGGTCCGTTCGTCCCTGAGCGATTCTTCGAGCACCATGACCGCGCCGCACTCCGACGAGCCTTTGGCATCCCCGAAGGAAAGCTCGCCGTGCTGCTCTCTGCAGGATCATGGGGGGTCGGTGACATTGCCCACACCTATCAGCAGCTCGCGGATGTCCCCGAGATCTTTCCAATACTGATCTGCGGGCGCAACGAGGCACTACGCCAGCGCGTGGAATCACACGCCGGTGGACTTGCGCTTGGCTGGACCGACAGGATGGCAGAGCTACTCGCAGCGTCGGATGTCGTCATCCAAAACGCCGGAGGACTTACCGCTCTTGAAGCCTTCGCGAGCGGCGTGCCAGTCGTGTCCTACAAGCCGATCGCTGGTCATGGACGCGACAACACCAAGCGAATGCAGCTGAGTGGTGTCACCCTCTTCGCTCGAGACCGCCACGAGCTCATCGATGTCGTACGCCAAGCAGTCGAGCGGTCCTCCTCACTCACCTCAGCTGCCTTAGGGCTCTTCGACGCCAATCCCGAGGCACATTTCATCGAGGCCTTCGAGGCCGCATCGCCTACTCCACCGATCGAGCGTCTTCCCCTGCAGCCGTCCAAGATCATCGCCCGCACCGCGATCGCCGCGGGCGCGTTCTTCATCGGCACCAACGTGCTTGCCAACGTCGTCGGCAATCAAGGTCTGAATGTCCAAGGCACCTCCGCACGTCTCCCTTACGTCTACCTCGCCGTGCTCCCCTCTGCGTCGGCTCTTGGCTCGGCTTCGTTCCGTAACACGTTGCGGCAAAATGACATCGCTGCGGTCATCTCCTACGGGCTTGCGCGTTCTCAACCCAATGAGGTCAAGGCCCTTGCTGCATCGGGTGTGACCATCGCCAACGGAGGAAGTACGACCGACGGAGACATCCATCTCCTCCTCCCTCAGAATGCGATCTCGGGACCGACCACCTATCTCGATGCACTCATCGGTCAGAAAGTTCGCCTCTACCTACCCCAAGTACAGGTCAATTCGCTCGATCTTGCCTGGGCGGCCATCCATCATGAGCTGATCCCCCGGGTACGCATCGCGACCTCCTTCAATCACCTGCCGATCACGAACGGAACGACCGTTTATGAGATCAACGGCGCACAGATGAGCACCAAGCGCCTCCTCGCCACCATTTCCACGACGATCAACAAGGTGGAGGTTGACGGTTACGTCGTAGCGCCGGTCAAGACGCTCGGACCCTCGTGAAGGCCCGAAAACTCGCTCTCACCTACGGTGTCGCTGCGCTGGCCTATCGAAGCCTCCCTGCACTTGCAGCCATCAATTCTATCCGGCGGCGCGCCTTTCGCCCACTGTGTGGCTATGGTGACCCAACACACATCGCGCTGACCTTCGACGACGGACCTGACCCTTTGTCCACCCCTCTCGTCCTTCGAGAACTCGACCGCCTCGGGGTGCGCGCAACGTTCTTTCTCCTTGGGTCGATGGTCGAAGTACACCCCTACCTCGTGGGCCAGATCGAACAAGGTGGCCACGAAATCGGTCTTCATGGTCAATGGCATCGAAATCACCTCTTTCGGAGCTCGAAGACCATCCATTACGACCTCGAACGGGGCCTCGAAACCCTGCGACAACACGCGACCACGCCGATCACCCATTTTCGCCCCCCGTACGGAGTGGCCACTCAAGCGACACTGCACGCGGCACGCGGTCTCGGACTCAAGGTCGCCCTCTGGTCGACCTGGGGAAGGGACTGGCGGCGCGCGGCATCACCCACCTCGGTCTACCGAGATGTACTCAGTGCATTGGAGGGTGGTGGAACAATCCTGCTCCATGACGCCGACTGCACATCCGCACCAGGTTCCTTCAATGCGACCCTTGGATCGCTTCCCATGATCGCCAGGCTCTGCGAGGAACACTCCTGGCAGTTGGGTCCCCTCCGAGAGCACGGGTTTTAGACGACTCCGCCTTGTGTGAATGGAGCCGCTCCTAAGACTCAAGTGACGACGAACACGATTCTTCACCCATGGCGACGAGGCGCTTGGCTCGCAGAGGAACATGCCAACGGGAAGTCATGAACAACCTCATGAACGAACCTGCTCACCGACAGCGAATGACGGGTCATCTCCTTCCGGGGACGACCCAAGTTCACCTCGGATCCGATCATTGAGACATCACCCAGGATCAATAGGCGTCTGGATTAGTCTCCGCTGACTCCTATCCCTCCAAATGGCTCGCGCAATCACCTGAAGCGCACTTGCTACCGGAATCGCCATGATGGCACCTTCGACCGAGGCAAGCTGCGCACCAATAAGAACCGCAAGCAGGATCCACAACGGATTGAGCGCCACCGCACGCGAGAAGACCCACGGATTGAGGATATGGTTCTCGATCTGTTGATAGGCAAGGAAGATGACCAGCATCGCAACCGCAGCGAATGTCGAGTGCAAGAGTGCCACCAACACCGTCGGAACCCCCGCAAGTAGTCCCCCAACAAGCGGTAAGAAATCAACCACGCCGACCCAGATCGCGAGCACCCCGGCATAGGGGACGCCAAGGATCGAAAGGGATATCCCAACCACGAGACCAGCAATGACCGATGTGAGCAGGTTGCCCAGCATGTAACGCGTGACCGCGCGTGCCGTCTCTGAGAGCACCTCTCCTACCTGCGCAGCTCGATTCCGATTGAGGAGTCCGAGCACGCCATCGATGATGAGTGGTCCATCGAGTGAGAGAAAGACCGCCAGAATGAAGATCGTAGCGAGATTCACGATCGTCGAGAGGAGTTGACGTGCTGCCAGATAGGCAGGTGAGGCGACCTTGGACGCAAGATCGGTGAGCTTGACCGACGACGATTGGAGGTACTTCTCTAGATTGAGCTGCACGACGAGATGGGCAAGCTGGCCGCGATTGGTCTTGAGGTCACGAATGAGGATAGGGAGCCGGTTTACGAAGTGGATTGCCGCGTCGTAGATTGGGACGCTCAAAAAGAAGAGCACCACGACGACCGCGACGAGCAACAATACGAATACGAGCACGACCGACATTGATCGTCGGATCTGTGCACGGACAAGCAGTTTGACCGCTGGCTCTGCGACAACCGCGAGGACGAGTCCGACCAGGACCTCGAGCAGGAGGTGTCGAAGCGTCCACAACAACACGAGGCCCAACACGATGCCCACCGCAGAGAGCTCTATGTAGATCGCACGTCGAAGTCCGCGGGGTCCTTGCTCGTCGGGCACCTAAACTCCCCTGGTCACAATGAAGCGGTCACACGCAAACCGTTCTCTGAGAGCCTAAGGTTTAAGGAGCGCTTCAGCGGTCGTGGCGCTGAGTTCCGAAGGAAAGGCCTTTGCGAAGTCCGAAACGCAACGAGATCGAGGGTGCCCGCCGGTCGACCTCGAAGCTCATTCGCCGATTCGCGATTCGGGGACTCTGGGGATTTCTCGTGCTGCTCGTGATCGAGTACTTCGTCCTTCCCCAAATCGCCGGCGCACGAAAGGCGCTCACCCTCGTCTCGCACGCCAACTACACGCTCGTGTTGGTTGGAGTGGTGCTTGAGGCGCTCGCGCTCTTCGCCTACGCCAAGCTCACCGCCGCCATGCTGCCAAGAAACCGACCATCCACCTGGACGCTGCTCCGCATCGACCTCGCGAGCCTATCGGTGTCCCACGTCCTCCCTGGTGGCACGGCTTCTGGCTCCGGACTCGCGCTTCGACTGCTCACCAACGCGGGTGTTCGGGGAACTGATGCGGCATTTGCGATCGCAACCCAAGGAATCGGCTCGGCTGTAGTGCTCAACGTCTTCCTTTGGGTCTCCCTGATCGTCTCGATCCCCTTCGATGGCTTCAATTCGCTCTACCTCGTCGTCGCACTTCTTGGTATCGTGCTCCTCGCGATCATCTCTGCGTTGATCTATCTCTTCACCAAGGGACAAGAACGCGCAGTCCTCATCGCGGACTCACTGACGCATCGGCTCCCGCTTCTCCGCAGATTCGATCTGCGAGGCTCGGTTCACCGCATCGCACAGCGCATCTCCGACCTACGGGCCGACCCTCAGGTCTTGCGCAACGGCGTCAAGTGGGCCTCAATCAACTGGCTGGCCGATGCGGCGTGCCTTTGGGTCATGCTGGCTGGCTTCGGCAAGTGGGTCAATCCCATCTCCCTCTTGGTGGCCTACACCATCGCCAACGTGATGGCTGTCTTGCCCATCACTCCCGCGGGCCTTGGTGTGATCGAGGCATTCTCCACCCTGGCGCTCGTGAAGTTCTTTGGCGTACCCCGCGGCATCGCGATCCTCGGCGTCATTGCGTGGCGGCTCTTCAATTTCTGGCTACCCATCCCCGTCGGAGTCGCAGGCTACATCTCTCTGCGCATCTCCTCTGGCGTGCCTCCTGAGGAGGTCACCATGGAGCTCGACCGCCTGGACTTCGATCCGCCTCCCGAAGAGTGATTAGGGATCCTCATCGGTCGCGACGTCATCGGATACCACCGATATCTCGAGTACTCGACCGAGGACCTTCTCGAGGAGCTGGCCCTTACGCCTGATCCCATAAAGCTCAAGCGTCACATCCCCAACACAGTGGACCTCGAGTACCGCGGAATCTCCGTGGTCTGCCATAGAGACCTCATGTACGAATGACTGGTGGGACCGGTCGAGTGCATCAGCTACACGAAGCACTGCGAGCATGGTCATGAATCGTTCACGTCGACGATGGTCGAGAAGCCCGAAGGGGGGATACTCAGATGCCTTGGGAGTCCCTCGGCGGTGGTAACGCACAAGTGACGCGATGATGGCCTTTTCCTCGCGGGAGAATCCTCGTAAGCGCACACTTTCCACGATGTAGGCGGAGTGACGGTCATGATTGTCCTGAGCGATCGACTCGCCGATGTCATGCAGGAGACACGCATAGCTCAACAGCTCGAGGTCAGGAGCCTCGAGCGCCAAGGAACGCGGCAGCTGCGCGCCAAGGGAGACCGCAAGACGAGCCACGTGAGTGACGTGCGTGAGGTCCGGAAGGAAGCGACCTGCAAGCGCTTTGACCGAGCCACTTCGCAGCTCCTCCACCCCAAAGGAGAACTCGAAGTCAGCTCGTCGCTCTAGCGCATCGAGCACCAATCCCTCCCGAAGGGCCCACGGCGACGCAACCACCTCGGTCACCCCAGTGGTCTCGATCAACATTCGCAACAGGATGTAGCCATAGGGAAGCTGATCGTTGCGTCGAGTGTCGATGGCTGGGTGATCGAGACGCGCCTTCGCCGTCCGACCAAGCACGATCCCTTCGATGCCTTCGATTGCATCGACGTCGAGGATGACGGGCTCATTCGCCTTCTTGATCTGTTCGGGATCACCGCCGAAACGTTCGAACTCCGCCGTGCGAACCAGTGCGTTGAAGCTCCCGGAGGTGACCACAAGGCGCGTAGGCACATAGTCTCGCGCGCGTTCGGAGACCGGCCCCAGCTGCTGTATCACATAGCGTCGAAGCGTGGCAATCTCCCGACGAGTCGGAGGGTCGGAGGGAGGATACTTGGCGATCAACCTCCCCACACCAAGGCGAAGTGACGCTCCGAAGTACTGCTGACGCTGATCCCCAACGGAGATCTCGAGCGAGCCACCACCGAGGTCTGCAGCGACAATAGGTGCCGCACCGACATGAACGAATGAGCGGACCGCGTGGAAGATCAACTCGGCCTCTCGATGTCCAGAGATCACCGACACGTCGAGGCCACACGCGGCACGGATCGCCTCGACCATCGTCGATGCGTTCTCCGCTTCCCGAAAAGCGGCAGTTGCCACACAGACGAACTCGTCGGCACCGAGATTCACCGCCAATGAATGAAAGCGCGTCGCAACCTCGGCGGCGCGGGAGATGGCGTCAGGCGAGAACTTCCCCGAAAGCCCGACCTCTTCACCGAGTCGAAGCATCTCCTTCTCCGAGAGCAGCACGTCGAAGCTTCGATCGGGATGCCCACGAACGACCAGAAGGTGAAAGGAGTTCGATCCAAAATCGAACGCCGCGACGACCGGCTCCGGCCGAGGAGATGATTCTCGAAGCTCCGACGCGACCGTGACGACCTCGCTGCGACGAGCAACCGCTCGGCGACGCGGTGGGCGCTCGCTAGTGGGT
>JBMFXL010000098.1:0-6243 GCA_049964275.1 Acidimicrobiales bacterium
GGCGATCGACGACGCGGTGGCATGGCTGTCGTCCTGGGTGCCCAACGCTCACGTATGATCCCCATTGGCGTGGCTCAGGCAATGTGCCAACCGCAGGTTTCAGTGCGTCATCGCGATCGAGCGTATGAGGTCGTCCACTTTGGCGAGTCCGAGGAACCCTCCAGAGCGATCGACCATGACGATGGGATCGAATCGGACGTCCGGTGGCCGCAGCATCGCACGGTCCACGAGATCCATGGTCTTCTCGTGGGTGGTAGCCGTCATCGTGATCGATCGGCGCTGCGGTCCAAGACGAGGGTGTCGTATCCACATGAACAGTGGCCGACCATTTTCGTCAACTTCGACGCATAGCTCCTCATCACCTCTACCGCAGGCCTCGGAGCGACAGGTCGTCACCTCAGTAAGCTTGACAGCGACGCCCACCGCATGTTCGTGTTGGCGTCGGATTCGCCCGAGCCGGGCTCCAATACGCTCAGGGAGTACACCTGGCGAGCCGTTCGCCACGCGGAAGAGATCACCCGTGACATAGGTGACACCTAGCTCCACCACAGAATCGAGATCGCCAAGTCGTCGAATACTCGGTGCCATGACGGCAACTCCGAGACGATGCGAGCAATCGAGGAGTGTCTTCAGGAGTGTGCGTCTGGTGGGATCCCCCTCGAGATTGCGGAAGAGATCCGGGTCAATCGTGACGATCTCAGGACGGATCGCTGCGAGTAATCTCAGTCCGTCCTTACCCGTTCCCGCATGGTCGAGGCCGATCTGAGCACCTGCGCCCCGCAGGGCTATCAGCGTTGTCTCCATCTGCGAGAAGTCCTCGATCTCATGGCGCTCGGAGACGAACAATACGACACCGGAGAGATCCAGCTCGGTGAGCCCCGAAATCAACTCGTGGTCCAAAGGGCAGTCAGGGAGATCGAAGCAGAGAATGCCAGCCAGACCAAACCGCTGTCGCTCGCGAGACCACAAGATCGCTTCTGTGAGCGATCCTTCGTGGCGAGAGACAAGACAATCCTCACGAAGGTGCGTCGTCGCACCAAAGCTCTCGTAGTGGTAGCCAACCACTGTGATGGTCCGAACGTCGACGATCGGGGCGAGTCTTCGCCCAATCTTCGCACGCGGGCGCGGTGTTCTTCGAGGTACTTGAGTTGGCGAGGTGCGGAACCGGGCACCCCCTTGCATTGTCGCAACATCCTGTTGCGTGAGACGTAATCCCATGAGCGACGCAACTTTCCTTATCGCAGTCGTAATTTCAATCGAGTGAGCTGTGGAAGAACTTGAGTTAACTGGCCTCGGCAACCTCCTCTGGGGAAGTGAACCCAAGTGCCTCCCGACGCTGAGAGGTGAGGAACATGACGAGTCGCTCGATACGCGCGATACCTAGGCAGCTCATGGACGCATCGACGAATATCACGGGTTCGAACCGCCTGGATGAGTCTCGCGCCATTGCTCGCACGAGGACCTCCTCCACCGGGGTCTCGATCGAGACGACAAGAGGATCTTGGTGCTCCCGCCATTTACCCTCGCCCAGGACTTCACGCATTCGAACCACGAAATCTCCGTTCTGTTCGGATCGAATACGGAGCCAGCCCGCCAGCGGGCTGACCTCGGGTCGAGGCTCGAGGGGAGCAATCTCTAGCACCTGTGCAATATCGCTCTTGATCTGGAGCTTGTGGGTGAGCGCACGAACGCGCGTGACGACCACCTCGGAAAGCAACTGTGGATAGGGCTCCGGGCGTGCGAACAGCCATCCTTGCCCGAGCTCTATACCAAGATTGACGAGTGTAACGAGCTCGCCATCCTGCTCCACGCCCTCAGCAAGGAGCGTGCTCCCGATCTGGTTCGAAAACTCCACCAACATCGCTGCCAAGTAGTACTGGGCTGAGCGGTGGTTGATTCCAAAGACCAGCGACCGATCGAGCTTGATGATGTCGGGTCGAAGCTCGATCAGCATTCCCATCCCCGAGTAGCCCGACCCTGCATCGTCGACTGCCACCGTGGCGCCGTTCGATCGAAGGGTGGATACCACCTCCTTGAGGGCGGAAGGATCAGGAAATACGTGATGCTCAGTGAGTTCTACGATCACGTTATCGAGGTCACTAGATACGAAGTCCTTGGCGGCCGTAGAGAGTAGCGTCTGTGGGGAGAGATTGACCGCAAGCGCACCTTGAATGTGACGCGTCAACGCTTCTTCTCGGGCGATAGCCACCGCGCGCATCTCGAACTCCGCACCGACGCCCAACCGATGGGCCTCAGCGAATACGAGATCAGGACGGAGATCTCCGATTCGGGGAAAGCGAGAGAGCGCTTCGTACGCCTTGATCGAACCGGTTTGCAGGTCCACTATGGGCTGGAACACGACCGAAAGCGTCGCACCACTTATCACGCGATCGATCTCTCGTGCGATCTCGCCATGGGAAATGCGTTGCTGAGTCAAGGCCGCGCGTCTCCCATATGTCACTACCTCCGCATTCACTCCCACGTCGTGGAGGAATCGGCATATCGGCGCGACAACTTGATCAATCGGCGAAGAAATACCAGGTCAGAGGTCATCTGACTCCTTCTTTAGGACGTACTCGTCCGATCGTTTATCAGCAATTCGAATGGACCACCTGTGTAGGTGGCAATATCGTACGACTCTGGGCGTCACTTTATAGGAAACCCTTATGCAATCGCCCACTTTCCGCTCTTACGCCGTACCGGATCCTTGCTGTGCCTTGCCCACGGCATGCACCGTCGCGCGCGCAACCGCTCGTGCACCGAGTTCCATGAGTCCTGCAAGTGCCACTCGACGCGCAGCGATGTCCTCCTGTGCCGCCGGAGATGGGAGTTCGTCGGTCGTCGTGCTCGTCGCAAAGACCACGTCGCCATCGAAGTATGTGTGTACCGGGCGAATCGCCCTTGCGAGCCCGTCATGAGCGATCCTGGCCATCGTGGTGCATTCCGCACGGGACAAAGGCACGTCAGTCGCGATGATCGCCAACGTGGTGTTGAGCGGCGAGGCGATCTCCTCGGAGAATTCGATGTCAGGGAGGGCGTGGAGGTAGCGAGCGAACTCGTTGTCGACCTCATCTTCTGCCGCGTAGAGTTCGCCGGAGGGCGAACGGATGTCACCGAGCGCATTGCAGACCACCACCGCTGCGATTGTCGAGCCATCTGGGAGCCTGAACGAGGCGGTACCGATGCCACTAGGCCGCCCATGGCACCGCGCTCCTCTCCCTACCCCGACCGATCCCCAGCGCATCTGGTCAGGTATGGCTCGCTCAGCAGCGTTCCGCCCAAAAGACGGGTCCGGGCGGGCGCCAAAGTTCCCTCCCCTGCCCAAGTCGAAGATGATCGCAGTGGGGACGATAGGCACGACGTGACGTGGTTCGGTCCCCACGAGATGTCCGACCCCTTGCATCTCGAGGTACTCCATGACACCATCTGCTGCGCTCAGTCCGTACGCGCTGCCTCCGCTTAGAGTGATACCGTGGATGTACTCCACCAGGGTGGTCGGAGCGAGCGCGTCGGTTTCTCGAGTGCCCGGGCCACCGCCACCCACGCTGACCCCCGCCCGTGTCGGCTCATCGAAGAGTACGACCGTCGTGCCTGTCAGAAAGCCATCGTCATCTCGGTCGTAGTGACCGACCCGAACCCCGGGTAGGTCAGCAATGCCGTTCATCGGACCAGCTAGCACACCTGATAGGAAGGCGTCGCCAAGGACCATGAAAAGCCTCCGAAACCTCGCAATGTCCGTCGTGTGACCAATATCTCAAATCGGTAGGTTAGTGTGCGCCACTTCGATACTCTTGCGTCAGATCGATCGAGAAGCGATCGAAGAGTTGGTTCGTGAGCGGTTTCGGGGGGAGCACGTGAGACGATTTGGAGCGGGTATGCCTGCGCCTCGGATATGGGGTGCCTCCCTTGCGCTCGGGATGAGCCTCGTCGCATCGGCGTGCGGAGCCACAGGGGCATCGGCGACGACCGTTGCCAAGAAGGCCAACTTCCACAACCGGGTACTCACCATTGGATCGGAAGTATTTCCGGTCACCCTCGATCCAACGGCGAATGCATCGGCTGCGATCGACGAAGTCGTGGATTACAACGTGCTGCAGCATCTCGTCCAGCTCGCACCGAACGGCCAGCTTGTCCCCGTACTCGCGAGTTCATGGACCACCTCTCAGCAGAACAAGGTCTACACCTTCACCATCCGCCAAGGCGTCCACTTCTCCAACGGCGATCTCCTCACCGCCAACGACGTCGTCTTCTCGCTTAAGCGAGTCTTTGCGCCGGGCTCGACCTACCCATATGCGAAGATCTTCGACGTTGCATCGGTTCAGGCAACCTCGTCGACGACCGTGCAGGTAACGCTCACCACTCCCTCTTGGGACTGGCTCTTCGATCTCGCGGCTTACTCGAACGGGGTCATTGTGGACCCGAAGACCGTCTCTACACTCGGGACGGATCCAATCGGTACTGGCCCTTACGAAGTGACCAATGAGGTCAACAACTATTCGATCACGCTTGCACGGAACCCTCACTATTTCGCTACACCGGCCAGGGTAAGCGGCGTAACCTTCCGGTACTTCGCGTCTCCAAGTGCGGAAGACGCGGCACTTCGATCTGGTGCAATCAATGTCATCGACAACCTCGGTGACCCAAGCGCACTCCAGAGCTTCAAGGGTCGAGCGGGATTCAAAGTCATCTCCGGACTGACCAATGGAAAGGTGCAGGTCACGCTCAACAACGCGTACGGCCCGCTCAAGAATGTGCTCGTGCGTCGCGCAATCGCATACGCCACCGATAAGAAGGCCATGATCAAGGTAGCGGAAGGTGGATACGGAATCCCACTTGGAAGCGACTCAGTGCCAGCCGATCCCTACTACCTCGATCTCGCGAACGTCTACCCCTACAATCCCGCAAAGGCGCTGCAACTCTTGCGCCAGGCCGGCTATCCCCATGGGTTCTCCCTCCAACTCACCCTTCCTCCCTATCCGTACGCGCAGCTTGCCGGCCCACTGTTTGCTTCGGAGATGGCGAAAATCGGCATTCACGTCACCGTCGTGAACGTCCCATTCCCCCTGTGGCTCTCACGAGTCTTCGAGGGCGGTGACTTCCAGGCCACGATCATCGACCACGCGGAGGCGCGTGACATCGGCAACTACGGCACCGTTGGGTACTACTGGCACTACGCGGGAACCTCCCAGGTGGCAGCCATGCTCTCCCAGGGGGCAGCGGCGTCGACGAAAGCAGCCTGGATCGCCGACTATCAAACGGTCCTTCGCAAGATCACGCACGATGCGGTCAATGATTGGCTCTATGTCCTGCCTCAGCTGACCGTGGCCCAACGAGACGTCACCGGTCTTCCAAAGTCCGCCTATACCGAATCCTTCGATCTGTCCCACGTCGGCTTTGGTGGAGCGCTGGCGTCGTCGACAACCAAACTCGGGTATCTTTCCTAGTACGCGATCTCCCCGCACCATATTGTTCAGTTCATCGACCGCTCGCTCAGTGCTTCGTAGAGTCGTCACGTTCGTCGGGACGAGCATTGTGGCGTCCGTCTTGGTCTTCGGTGTCACTTCGTTGCTTCCAAGCTCGCCGGCTCAGATCATCCTTGGAACCCAAGGGACCCCGCAGCAGGTCGCGGCACTCAACGCACGGCTCGGCCTCGATCGTCCCCTTGTCGAGCAATACCTTCATTGGATGTCCGGTCTCCTCACCTGGCACCTTGGAACCTCGTACGTGTCCCAGATCGACATCTCCACCCAGCTCTCCGAGGCGTTGAGCGTGACCGTACCGCTCGTACTCCTTGGTCTCGTATTTGCGTTGGTGGTCGGAATCAGCTTCGGGGTGGTTGGCGCTCGACACGAACGTCGAGCCGGGGGGATCATCGCGAGTGCGCTCTCACAGCTAGGACTGTCGGTACCCTCCTTCGCCCTTGGGCTCCTCCTGATCTCGATCTTTGGCGTACGGTTCCACCTCCTGCCCGCTGGGGGCTTCACCGCTTGGTCGACCTCGCCGTTCGGTGCATTGCGATCGCTCATCCTGCCTGGAGTGGCGCTTGGCGTGGTGGAAGCCGCCATCATCGCCAAGTACACGCGGGTCGCGGTAGGAGAGGTCCTCCGCTCGCGGTATTACCAGTCCGCTATCGCCAATGGTGCTTCACCTCGACGCGCACTCTGGCGACACGGACCGAGGAATGTCGCGATCTCGTTGCTCACCGTCGTCTCGTTGGAGCTTGTTGGACTTCTCGTCGGCGCC